>NZ_JBFTQY010000073.1:0-31759 GCF_056399245.1 Rhizobium sp. 01N447_2 | reverse complement strand
GTTATAACGTATCGCATAAGCAGATTTATGGAACTTTTTTTTGAACTCCTCCGCCAAAGTGGCGCACTGATTTCAGCCGCGAACGACATAATGTTCTGCAGTTGACAGCAACTACAACCAGTTATGCCGGCTGGATGTTTTCCTGCAACAATGAAAAAAGTGGGAGGCTGTGATATTCTCTTTGATATAATCTGCGGATAGGCGGGGTTCTAATGGCCCGGGGAGGCCACATGAAGCTTGACCGGATAGACATCAAGATTCTGTACGAATTGCAGAAAAACGGTCGGATCACCAATGTGGAACTCGCCGAATTGGTTCACTTGTCGCCAAGCCCATGTCTGATGCGGGTGAAAAAGCTGCAGTCGGAAGGCTATATCGATGGCTATTCCGCGCAAATCAACACCGCCAAGCTCGGTCAAACCATAACGGTGTTTACCGAAATCACCTTGAAGAACCACCGGCAAATCGATTTCGCACGCTTCCTATCGACTGTCGAAAAGATCGACTCCGTCATAGAATGCCACCTGGTTTCCGGCGGCTACGATTACCTGATAAAGTTCGTCACCAGCGGCATCGCGGAATATCAGGAGATCATGGAGCGCCTCATCGACACGGATGTCGGCATCGACCGCTATTTCAGCTATGTCGTGCTGAAATCGCCGATCGTCAAATCGCATCTCCCGCTGACTAGCCTCTTTGCCTTGTGAGCCGACGAAGGCCAGCAAAGTTCGAGGGGGTCCAGCTAGGCGAGGCCACTCCGAGCTGCCGGAAATGACCAACTCGCTCCCGCGTCAAGCCATGTTGACCCTGACATCCCTGTCTTCGAGTGTCTGGTCGAGCGTCTTCCGCGTCCGATCAACAATGGCGTCGATATCGCCATCGGTGCAACAAAGCGGCGGCGCGTAGCCCAGAACCCCATTGCCAAAAGCACGGATGATCAGGCCATTGTCCCAAGCACGATCGAAAATTCGGCGGGAAGGGTCGGCCGCGACCGGAAGTGGCGTCTTTTTGGTCTTGTCGGTGACCAGTTCCACGGCCGCCAGCATGCCACGGCCTCTGATGTCGCCGACAAGGGGATGGTCGGCAAGGCTCTGCAGCCCCTCGATAAGGCGTTTTCCGGCTCTGCGGCCGTTTTCCAGGAGCCCGCCCTCGTAGAGGCGCAAGACCTCAAGTGCGACAGCCGCGCTTACGGGATGGGCAGAATAGGTATAGCCATGGCCCACGAGGGAGGCACCGGCGCCGTCGGCGATGGTGTTGTAAACGTGATCAGTCATGAAGACAGCGCCCATTGGCATGTAGCCCGAGGTCAGGCCCTTGGCGACAGTCATGAAGTCGGGAACGGTATCATCTTCTGTACAGGCGAAGAGCGGCCCCGTACGGCCGAACCCCGTGATCACTTCGTCGGCGATGAACAAAATGTCGAGATCGCGGCAGAGGTCGCGCATCGCCTTCATCCAACCTGTCGGAGGCACCAGCACACCACCGGAGCCCTGGATCGGTTCGACATAAAATGCGGCCACCCTTTCGGCGCCGATTTCCTTCACCTTGCGGCGCAAAGCGCTAGTCGACGCAGCGATGATCGCCTGAGGATCGCTCCCTACCGGATTGCGATAGGCGTAGTGCGAGGGAATCTTATGCTGCCAGTCGAAGGGAATTCCGAATCCGGCATGAAATGCAGGCAGCGCGGTCAATCCGGCGCCGACAACCGAGGAACCGTGATAGCCATGTTCGAGCGAGATGAACTGGTCTTTTTCCGGCGTGCCCTTGGCATGAAAGTAGTAACGGATGAAACGAACGGTGCTGTCGATCGCATCCGAACCGCCAAGCGTAAAATAGACGTGGTTGAGATCGCCCGGTGCACGTTCGGCCAGCTCCGCGGCCAGCCGGATTGCCGGTTCCGAGCCTATCCCGAAATAGGCCGTCGCATAAGGAAGCTCTCGCATCTGACGCGCCGCAGCATCGACGATGCTGTTGTGGCCGTAACCGGCATTCACGCACCAGAGGCCGGCAAAGCCGTCGATGAGCTGGCGGCCGGTCATATCGGTCACGGTCGCGCCAGAGGCCGAGGACAGAACGCGTACGCCGCGTTTCTCATGGCCGCGATACGAGGCGACCGGATGCACCAGATGGGCGCGATCGAGTTCGATGAGGGAATTGCTGAGCATTTTCGTCTCCGATCAGCCGAAAGCCTGATTGGCCAAGGCAAAGGTTTTGACATGGGAGGATGGATTGGTTTGGCCGCCGCGCTGCATCGCTATCGCTCCGCCGACATGGATAAGTCCACGTTCGGCCAACCATTGCGACAAACCTAAGTCCTTGGGCGTGTCGATGCGAAGAAATCTGTCGTGTTGAGCCGCCATTTGGAACAAGATGAGCTTGCGGGCATCCTCGGCATTCTCTGCCACCACGGGACCGATGACCTCACCGCGCCCGAAGGCACGCATTGCCCCGAAACCCGCGACATGTCCGCCGCGTCGGATGACTGCAAACCGGCCGATATCCTTCATATAGGAAATCAGCTTCCTGCGATCAGCGCCGAATGCGGCTTTGTCCAGGGCGACTATTTCCGCGAGGTCGCCAGATTGCATCCACTCGACATCGATCGGTGCCTCCACGCCTGTACAGACGCCMTGACATTGAAGAATGTCTCCAACTTGGCGAAAGCCGACTTTTTCATAGAGCGGCAGACCGTCCTCGGTCGCGACCAGCCTGCACGGCTCTTCGCGAGCAGCATCAAGACCGGCATCCATCAGCCGGCGGCCGAGGCCCCGACCGCGCATGGCCTCAGCAACAATGACCATATTGATCGTGGCGCAACCTCCAAAGCGTGTCGTGAGGGTCGTGCCGAGGACCTTGTTGTTCTCCAACACGACGAAGCCTGTGCTCAAAGCGAGTGCCATTTCCCAATCCACCAGCCGGTGAGGCCAGCCGGCCTGACGCGAAAGCGCCAGCGCACCTTCGAGATGTTGGGTACCGAACGGAACGATGTCGAGTTGGGCCGTTTGCATCACCTGGATCCTTGCTTCCTTACAACGAAGGATAACGTGGGCTGAAGAGAAGATCGTCCCGACAAAGGGAGACGGGCGATATCTTTCACCGTCCTGGTGGGCGCTCGCCGCATCTTATGCTGAGCATAAATCCGAATGGCTCGGTGTGGTGAATGTCTCCACAAAGCGCCGACGCAACTCTCTGCCAAATAACGACGAAATACGGAAGAATCTGCTTCGAACAGCGGTAACTGCGGCCTGTTGCTCTGTGGCGTCCGGTCTAAAATCACATGAAGGAAGGCACCTCGGACAGCCAGGTACAGCTCGATGATCCAATACCGGCCGAAATGCATGATCTTAGATTGCTGTGGCATCCTCCCCGGGTTCGTGTCGGCGCTCCGTCGCGACATCCAGAACAAACTTGATTGTAGAGGCGAACCGATGAACGGCTATGTCGAGATCAAGGACATTCCAGCCCTGTCCGACGTAGTCGGTCTCTAGTGGAGCGAAGCGATGAAGTTCGAATCCTACTGGCACGACACGGCGCCTAGATTCTCAGGCGCCACCAATGGCCCCATCGAGGGCCACTATGATGTTGCCGTGATCGGCGGCGGCTTCACAGGCTTGGCCGCGGCGCGACAGCTCGCAAAGTCGGGCGCGCGTGTGGCCGTGCTGGAGGCGAACCATATCGGCTGGGGAGCATCCGGACGCAATGGTGGACATATCAACAACGGGCTTGCCCACAGCTTCATCGCCGCCAAAGCAGAGCTTGGAGTTGAACGCGCGGTGGCGCTTTATCGCGCGTTCGATGACTCCATCGATACGATCGAGAGGATCGTCGCCGAAGAAAACATAGATTGCGACTTCCGGCGGGCCGGAAAGCTGAAGTTGGCTTCAAAGCCACAGCATTTCGACACGATCGCTCGCAATTTCGAAGTGGTGCATCGTGAAGTCGATCCGGATACCGCGCTGCTGACGCGGGATGATCTCAAGAGCGAGGTCGGTTCTCCCTTCCATGGCGCGATGCTCTCGAAGAAGAGCGCCATGATGCACATGGGCCGATATGTCGTGGGATTGGCTGAGGCGGCCGCCCGTCATGGCGCGACGATATTCGAAGACGCCCGAGTGACGCGCCACACGAAATCGGGTCCGAAGCATCAGCTGGAGACAGCCCGGGGCCAGGCCAGTGCCGACCATGTGCTGGTTGCAACCGGCGCTTATACGTCCGGATCCTCCTTCAACTATTTCCGGCGCCGCATTATTGCCGTCGGCAGCTTCCTGATCGCGACCCGGCCTTTGACTACAACTGAGGTGGCGACCACCATGCCGGGCAATCGGACCTGCACCACCTCGATGAACATTGGCAACTATTTTCGACTGTCGCCGGACAACCGCCTGATCTTCGGGGGCCGCGCCCGCTTTGCCGCGACGTCGGATCAGCGCTCGGACGAGAAGAGCGGCGCCATCTTGCGCGCCAGCCTTGCCCAGATCTTCCCGCATCTGGCCAATGTGGAGATCGACTATTGCTGGGGCGGCCTGGTAGATATGACCAAGGACCGGTTTCCCCGGGCAGGCTATGTCGACGGTGTCTGGTATGCGATGGGCTATTCGGGCCATGGTGCGCAACTCTCGACGCATCTCGGGATGATTATGGCCGACGCCATACTCGGCAAGGCCGATCAGAATCCGCTCAAAGGTCTCGAATGGCCAGCGGTGCCCGGCCATTTCGGCAAGCCCTGGTTCCTTCCGCTCGTGGGGCTCTATTACAAGACTCTCGACCGATTTCAGTAAGGCGGCCCCTCCTCCCCTGCCGCCAATTAGGGCGCGGATCTCTCGATCCGCGCCCTCTTTTTCGTCGCTGAGTGGATGGACACTCAATACCGCGTTTTCCGCGCTGGCTGCCGCGGCCGGACCCAGTAGAATAGGTCCGTAGATGCAAACGAAAGAACTCGAACGGCCCCTCAGAGACGTTCGAGGACAGCCTTCGCGATCGCCTCGGTCTTGTCTTTCCCAGGAATGGTGCCGATCCCGGCCTTCGTCGTCGCTTCGATCGCCGTCATGATACGGGCCGCGGCGTCTCTTTCGCCGAGATGGTCGAGCATCATTGCGCCCGACCAAATCGCCGCAATCGGATTGGCGATGCCAAGATGGGCGATGTCGGGCGCCGAGCCATGCACTGGTTCGAACATCGAGGGCGCCGTCCGATCGGGGTTGATATTGGCGGAGGCTGCGAAGCCGAGGCCACCCTGAATTGCGGCACCGAGATCGGTGAGGATATCGCCGAACAGGTTGGAGGCCACGACCACATCGAGCGTCTCCGGCGCCATCACCATACGGGCCGCCATCGCGTCAATATGGTAGCTCGTCACCTCCACATCTGGATATTCGGCAGAAACTATGCGGGTGATCTCGTCCCAGAGCACCATGGAATATTTCTGGGCATTGGATTTTGTGACCGAAGCCAGTTTGCCACGCCGCAGGCGGGCCTGTTCGAAGCCGAAGCGCAGGATACGTTCGACGCCCGTCCGCGTGAAGATGGAGGTCTCCACCGCGACTTCATCGGCCGTTCCCTGATGGATGCGGCCGCCGGCGCCGGAATATTCGCCTTCGGTGTTTTCCCTTATGCAGAGTATGTCGAAACCGCCGGCTTTGAGCGGACCCGAAACGCCGGGCAGGAGCCGATGTGGGCGAATATTGGCATATTGCACGAAGGCCTTGCGGATAGGCAGCAGCAGCCCGTGCAGTGAAACCGAGTCCGGCACCTCCGCCGGCCAGCCGACAGCGCCGAGAAGTATCGCATCGAAACGCCGGAGTGTTTCGATGCCGTCTACGGGCATCATGGCGCCGGTTCGCTTGTAGAATTCACAGGCCCAAGGAAACGTGGTTCCTTCGAGGGCAAAACTCGACGTCTTCGCTACGGCCTGCAGCACATCCCAGGCCGCTTCGGTGACCGGTTTGCCGATGCCGTCTCCCGGCAGCAGCGCGATGGAATAGGTTTTCATGATCAGATCCTACAGGTTGATGAGTACGCTCTTGCTTTTGCGGTTGGCTTGATAGGCTTCGCGGCCTAGATCCTTKCCGATGCCGGATTGCTTGTAACCGCCAGTCGGTAGGATGTGGTCGCGGGAGCGGCTGTAGCGATTGACCCAGACGGTGCCTGCCTGCAGCCGCCGGGTGAGGCGGATGGCGCGTGAGAGATCGCGGGTGAAAAGCCCGGCTGCCAACCCATAGGTGGGATGGTCGGCCAGTGCGAGCGCCTCTTGCTCGTCGGCGAAGGTCTGCAACGTCAGCACCGGCCCAAAGATTTCCTCCACCACTGCGGGAGAGACTTGGCCGACGTTTGACAGGAGCGTCGGCGCATAGAAATAGCCTTTCCGATCGAGGAATTTTCCACCGGCAAGGCACTCCGCGCCGGCGGCGAGCGCGGCCTGAACGATCGCGTCAATACGGTGGATCTGGCGTTCGGAGATAATCGGCGAGTAATCGCTTGTCTCATCCCAGGTCGGACCGGGCTTGATTGTCGCCATGCGCGCGAGGATCGCCGCGGCCAGCGGTTCGGCGACCGATTGCTCGACGATGATGCGAGAGCCCGCGACGCAGGCCTGGCCGGCATTGACGAGAATGCTATTGGCAATCGCATTGGCGGCGAGCGTCAGATCGGCGTCGGCAAAGACGATTTGCGCGCTCTTCCCGCCGAGTTCGAGCGTCATCGGCTTGACGCCTGTCCTTGCGATATTGGCCATGATCGCCGAGCCAGCCGCCGTCGAACCGGTGAAGCTGATCTTGRCGATATCGGGATGGCCGGTCATGGCATTGCCGGTCGTCGGCCCGTCGCCGAGCACGATATTGATCAGCCCCGCTGGAATGCCGGCCCGCACAGCAAGTTCAGCGAGATAAAGCGTCGAGAACGGCGTCATTTCCGACGGCTTCAGCACGATCGCGTTGCCGGCGGCGAGCGCGGGGCCGATCTTCCAGCCGGCCATGGAGAGCGGGAAGTTCCAAGGCGTGATCGCGCCGACGACGCCGTAGGGCTCGGTCATGATCATGCCGAAACTCTTGTCGTCCGTCGGTACGAGATCGCTGCCCTCCTTGTCGGCGAATTCGGCGAAAAACCGGATCTGTTCGGCCGTGACGGCGACATCGCCTTGGATGAGCTGCCCGATTGGCCGCGTCGAGGACACCGCTTCCAGACGCGCCAGGGTTTCAGCTTGGGTTTCGATCAGATCGGCCCAACGATGCATTGCGTTTGTGCGCTCGCGCGGGCGCCGAGTAGACCAGCCGCTTTCCTTGAGCGCCTGTTTGGCTGTGGAGACAGCCTGGTGGACGAGATCGGCGTCTGCCACCGGACAGTCTGCATAGGCGACCCCATCGGAAGGCCGATGCATCGGCAACACGCCTTTGGCGTCAACATAGCGACCGCCGATGAAATGGCCCTTCGGCAACTGAATTGTGTCTGGATCGAAGCTCAGAGCCATGGCGATGTCCTTGGACGATATGGGCGAGGCCACACGAGGCCTTTGGGCCGATTATTTCACTCAATAGGCCCGTGCGGTCCTCAAGGAGGTGGTCTATGGTGCGGTTACATCACCGTCACATAGATCTTCCTGACGGTTTCGATGGTGTGCCAGGTGCCTGTGAAGCCCGGCTTCATGACAAAACTGTCGCCCGTCCTGTATATAACCGGCTCGCCACCATCCGGTGTGAGTTCGACGACACCATCGAGGATATAACAGAACTCGAAGGTCTCGCCCTTGATCGAGCGTGTGATACCCGGCGTCGCTTCCCAAATCCCGGTATGGACGAGCCCATCCCGAGCGATATCCTGCGCCCAGGTCTTAAACGACGGATCACCCGAAATCAGCCGCTCGGGAACGGGTTTGGATTCGCGCGGGGCTTCGGTGCTGTTGGGGTCGATGGTCTTGAGAAGGGACATGATTTCTCCTTGCTGTCCTGCCGTGATTCAGTAGCCGCGGGCGCGATCGACCAGGCCGATTGGGTCGAGGCCGGCGCGATGGCGTTCGATGTTTTCAATCACTGCGCGGGCCGCACTTTCGGGCTGCGTCACGCTGGCGATATGGGGCGTGAGTATAATGTTGGGATGCCGCCAGAATGGATGTTCAGACGGCAGGGGTTCCGGTTCGGTGACGTCTATAACCGCCCCCGAAAGGTGCTGCTTGTCGATCGCATCGACGAGAGCACCATGATCGAGCTGTGCGCCTCGGCCGACGTGTACGAGCGCCGCTCCTGGTGGAAGCGCTGAAAAGAGGTGCGCATCGAGAACGCCGCGGGTCTCCTCCGTGAGCGGAAGAAGGCAAACCAGAATGTCGGTATCTCGAAGAAAAGACGTTAGCGAATTAGCGCCGTGATAACAGCACACTCCCTCGATCTGCCGCGGAGAACGGCTCCAGCCAGACAGCGGAAAGCCGAATGGCTTTAATCGTTCGATGACGGCCTGTCCGAGCATGCCGAGGCCGAGCACGCCGATCCGTCGCTCCCCGGCCTGCCGGACCGGCAGCGCTTGCCACCTGCCTTCGGACTGCTGCCCCATATAGGCCTTGAGATTGCGGTGAAGTGCCAACACGGCCAGCGTCACATATTCCTGCATCATACGCACGATACCGTCCTCGACCATGCGAACGAGCTTGACGCGCGGCGGTAGCGTTTCGACCCGGAACTGGTCGACGCCGGCTCCGATCGAAAACACGATTTCGAGATTTTTGAAACGGCCGAGATCGGGCGGCGCGGTCCAGGTCAGGACGTAGCTGACATCGTCGGGATCGCACTCTGTCGCGTCTGTGACGAACGGGAGATCGGGCAGATCCCGGGCGAAGGCCTCGGCGAAGACGCGCCCTCTTTCTCGATCGGAGTTGAACCAGAAAGCCATCAAAATCCCCTCAGCTTACAAGCGTTTCAGCGAGCCGCTCGATCATCGCCTGACATGCGGCGAGTTCGTCGATGCGGATGTACTCGTCGGCGCGGTGGGCTCGCGCGATATCGCCCGGCCCGCAGATGATCGCGTCGATGCCCGCTGCCTGGTAAAGCCCGGCTTCCGTGCCGTAGCTCACCGCCGCCTGCGTCTCGACGCCGGTCAGTTCTTCCATCAGCCGGGCAAGCGGCGCATCAGCGGCAAGCGACAATGCGGGGTAGCTGCTCAAAACTTCCCACGCAGTGTGAAAACCCTGCTGCGCCAGCGTATCGACGGCATGCTTTACCGGTTCAAGTACGTCGGTAGGCGCGACGCCGGTGATCGCACGCGCTTCTATTTCCGCCGTGAGAAGATCGGGGATAATATTCACAGCTTGTCCGCCGGATACTGTCCCGATCTGGAGCGAGGAATAGGGCGGCTCAAAGCCTGGGTCCAATCTGCTGCTCTGCAGTGCCTCACCTGTGCGAACGGCGGCGAGAAGAACATGGGCGAACGCGTGGATCGCGTTCAAACCTTGATCGGGCCGCGACGAGTGGCCGGAGCGCCCTTGGATCTCAATTCTTGCAGCGGCCTTCCCCTTGTGGGCACGGATCGCGCGCAGGCTGCTGGGCTCGCCGATGATCGCGCCTAAGGGACTCGCACAAAGCTCCGGCAGTTGACGGATGAGATGGGGAACACCCCTGCAGCCGGCTTCCTCGTCGTAGGAAAAGGCAAAATGAAGAGGCTGCGTCAGCTGCAAATTGGCGATCATGGGGAGAGCAGCGAGCGCGGCGGCGAGAAACCCCTTCATGTCGCTCGTGCCACGGCCGAAGAGGCAATCATGTCCCTTTCGCAGTTGAAACGGGTCCGATGTCCAGTTAGCCTCAAGCGCGGGAACGACGTCCATGTGTCCGGAGATAATATAGCCGGACCTGTCTCTTGGGCCTATCGTAGCGAACAGATTGGCGCGGTCGCCTTCAGGTCCCGGCAGGATGGTCACTTTTGCACCGCAGCGCTCGGCATAGTCCCTGATCCATGCAACGATGCCATCATTCGGCGTGCCGACGACGGAGGGAAAACCGACCAGCCGGTCGAGTATTTCCGTGGCGTTCATCGCAGGGTCTCCTTGCTGTTACCTTCTTGGCAGCGCTCTGATCTCCACAATATCGCCTGGTGGGGCTATTTCCTGCCGAACGCTTCGTCAGGATCAGCAAAATCTATCGAATCTCGATATTCCGAAGCAGGATGTTTCGTGCGAGGCGCACACCGCACTAATGAGCAGTCGAGCTACTTTGGTTAGCGACAGCGCTGCCAGCAATCGCGACCATTGCGGTGCGAATTCGTTGCGTGCGGATACAACAAGCATCACGCACGGTCTGGTTATTCCGAGCCGGCCTTGTATATGTCGGCAAGATCCGTCAGGTTCCAATTGCCACCGGTCAGGACCGCACAAACCTTTTCATCCCGCCTGATTTTTATAGAGCCCGCGAGCAGTGCCCCAATTCCGATCGAAGCCGCGGGTTCGGCGATCAGTTTGGCATCGTTAGCAAGTGCGCGCATGCCTGCGATGATGTGCTCGTCTTCGACGAGAATGATTTCATCGACATATTTCTCAATTATTGGATACGGGTTCTGACCTGGAACGCTAATTCTCAAGCCATCAGCGATCGTATTTTTCAGAGGCAACGACGTGCGCTGCCCGTTGATCCGACTCTGATAGTATTTCGGCGTCAAGGCGGGCTCAGCACCGATGACTCGGACCGACGGTTTGGTTTCTTTGATGGCGGTCGCGATTCCTGAGATCAGGCCTCCACCGCCCAAGGGAACAATGACCGTGTCCACGTCCTCCAGATCTTCCAGAATTTCACAGCCGATTGTGCCCTGACCGGCCATGACCAGTGGGTCTTCGAAGCCATGGACGGTCGCGTAGTCGTTCTCTTCGGCGATTTCGTAGGCCCGCTTCCACCTCGCGGCGGTGTCACCATCAATGACGATGACCTCGGCGCCCAGTGCTTCGGTATTGGCAATTTTAATCCTGGGCGTGGTGGCCGGAACAATTATGACAACCTTTACACCGAGCATTCGCGCCGCGTATGAAAGCCCTTGGGCATGATTGCCCGAGGAACTGGCGATAACTCCGTTTGCGATGGCCTCCCTGGGCAGGGAAAGCATCTTGTTGAGAGCGCCACGAACTTTGAATGCGCCTGTAATCTGTAGGGTTTCGGGCTTGAGATAGAGCTGACAACCTGCAGCCTTTTCGATCTTCTCAGCACGCAGCAACGGCGTGTGCCTGATATGGGGTGCCAATCGTTCACGGGCTTCCCGAATGTCCTGAATAGTCGGATAGTCTAGCATGATGCCGCTCGCCTTAGTATGTTAGAATTGGCGTTTCCTTGACGCAAAGGATCGCCCTGTTCGGATTGAGTTGTTTTCCGGCATCGGATCGCGAGTGAACGACGGTACCGCCGATTGTGGACCTTCTAGCCGCGTTGCCAATAAACCCTACCAAAGGTCAGGACTCGAAGAATTCGAAAAACGTCCCAACGCTTCTTTCCATTGCATTGCCATAGATCTTTGACGCAGTTGTATTGTCTTGAATGGCCATTCCCGTGGAGTCGAAAATGGTCACCTCATCGTCGCGTTCTCTTCCAGCTTTCCTTCCCAGCAATATCTCTCCGATTTCGCCATGGATCCCGTCCTTGGTGATGACGTGCTTGGCGAGCGGATGCCATGTTTCGCCTTTCTCGCTGCACTGCGCAATCGAGTCGACGACGACTTTAGCGTTCCTGAAAATCTCAGGATCGAGTTCCTGTTTGCCCCGTTGATCCGTGCCGATCGCGACGATATGCGTGCCGGGTTTTACCCAGTCGGCTTCCACGAGCGAACCTCTTCCCCGCGTCGTCGTAATCAGGATATCGGCCTGCTCGACTGCATCCTTCTTGGAAGGCGCAATGACGACGGAAATGCCGAACTCGCTTTCAATATCGGTTTTGTAACGGGAAAGCGTATCCGCGCTGTGGTCCCATGCATGGATCTCTTCGATATTCATGACCTCCCGGATCGCGCGGATCTGCATTCTCGCCTGATTTCCGGTCCCGATCGACGTGATCCTTCGAGCGTCTTTCCTCGCTAGCACCTTTACGGAAACGGCGCCGGCGGCGCCGGTTCTCAAGCCCGTGATCAGGCTTCCGTCCATAACGCAAGTTAGTGCCCCGCTTCTGGCGTCGAACAACAGAATGGTCCCCATCCCGCTCGGTAGGCCAAATGCAGTCGGATTGTCGACAAACCMTCCCGAGGAGGTTTTCATCGAAATGAGTTCATTGGCTTTGTAGTGGCTGAGCTTAAAATCGATTTCGCTACCCGGTGACGGGAGATGCATTCCAATATAATCGGGTTGCTCCACCTGGTCGCTGTTGAAGGCCCTATATGCCTCCTCCACGGCGCCGATCACGTCCTTCATACCGATCAATCCGCGGACATCTTCTTTCTTGAGAAGCAGAGTTTTCACGAACATTCTCCCATCATTGGTGCAAAGGCAAAGACGTTAGGTTCGGCCCGAGAACTTAACCCAGACCGCCGATGTGGAAGCTCTTCATTTCCAAATATTCGTCAATTCCCGCCTGAGCGCCTTCGCGTCCAAGACCGGATTGCTTGACGCCGCCGAAAGGAGCCACTTCGGTCGAGATCGCACCAGTGTTGAGGCCGATCATGCCAAATTCCAGCGCCTCGCCGACCCGCCACGATCGCTTCAAGCTCTCGGTGTAGAAATAGGCGGCAAGGCCGAACGGCGTACCGTTGGCTATCGCGATCGCTTCTTCCTCCGTCTCAAATCGGAAGAGTGGAGCGACGGGGCCGAAGGTTTCCTCGGCCGCCAGCAGCATCTCGATCGTTGCACCGGTGAGCACGATCGGCGTTGCATATTGCTTGCCGTCCACCGTCGCGCGCCCGCGTGCCGAAATCTTAGCCCCCTTTGCAACCGCGTCTTCCACGTGACGGTTGATTTTTTCTATGGCTGCGGCGTTGATCATTGGACCGATATCGATGCCGGCCTCGACGCCTGGACCGACTTTCATGGCGTTCACCCGGGCGCCCAGCTTTTCGGCAAAGTCGTCATACACGCCGGACTGTACCAGGATGCGGTTAGCGCAGACGCAGGTCTGGCCGCCATTGCGGAACTTCGAGGCGATGGCGCCTTCGACGGCAAGATCGAGATCGGCATCATCAAAGACGATGAAGGGGGCGTTTCCGCCGAGCTCGAGACTCAATCGCTTCACGCTGTCTGCGGCGCCGCGCATGAGGAGAGAGCCGACGCGCGTGGAACCGGTGAAGGAGATCTTCCGCACTGCTTCATTCGCCATCATTTCGTTGCCGATCTCGGCGGGCATGCCGGTGACGATGTTGATGACGCCAGCGGGAATGCCGGCGCGCTCGGCAAGGACACCGAGGGCGAGCGCTGATAGCGGCGTGAATTCCGATGGTTTAATGACAACGGTGCATCCTGCGGCCAAGGCGGGAGCCACCTTGCGGGTAATCATAGCGTTGGGGAAGTTCCAAGGTGTGACGATCGCGCAGACGCCGACCGCCTCCTTCAACACGACGATCCGACGATCTGCCGTTGGCGACGGAATAGTGTGACCGCCGATGCGACGGGCTTCCTCAGCAAACCATTTTACGAAGGAAGCACCGTAGCGGATCTCGACGCGTGCTTCATCGAGCGGCTTGCCTTGCTCGAGGGTGAGGAGCAGGACGAGGTCCTCGATATTCTCGATCATCAGCGTGTACCAACGCTCAAGCAGGGCGGCGCGTTCGGCGTTGGTCTTCTTCTTCCACGTCACGAATGCCTTGGCTGCCGCGCTGATCGCAGCACTGGTCTCAGCCTGGCCCATATCGGGGACGGTACCTATAGACGTCTGGCTAGCGGGGTCGATGACATCCATCGTCTTTGAAGAGACGGCTCCCACCCAAGAGCCGTCGATGAGGCCGGCTTGACGAAATAGATCCTT
This sequence comes from Rhizobium sp. 01N447_2, assembly GCF_056399245.1. Taxonomy (NCBI): domain Bacteria; kingdom Pseudomonadati; phylum Pseudomonadota; class Alphaproteobacteria; order Hyphomicrobiales; family Rhizobiaceae; genus Rhizobium; species Rhizobium sp. 01N447_2. The sequence goes on along the minus strand of NZ_JBFTQY010000073.1, from coordinate 17,864 downwards.
GTCCTTCAACTGAAGCATACTGTTTCTCCCTGGCGATCAGTCATTACTTTTAATGCCTTGCGTCTTCATTCCATCGCGCTGGACGTTAGCCCGGCGGATCCCTCAAGACGGGCGTCGGAAGCTGCGGCATCGGAGATCGATATTTGATCCAGCGACCTGTTCGACATAATCTTAGCGATGAACAGGAAGCAGTATGCGCTGGTCTGGGCTGCCTGGACGAAACAAAATAATGTGGTTGGTTGCTCAACAGTGTTAAATGCGGAGAACACTCCAACGGGAGAAAAAGCACAATCTGGGCACCGCCGACGCATTGCTTCGCCACAAGCCGTTACCTCACATGCTGCTACACCACATTTACGGCGTAGACGATTGGAACTTTCCTGCAGAGACGTCTGGATCATTGGCGGCGAGCTCCCGCGAACCCGGAAGGAAGTAATCTCACCGTTTAGGGTGCCCTCTGGGCAAATCTGGTGTCAGCGGCTACATCATTTCCGGACGCCTGATCGCAGAACCGTCGATGAACCGGCTCAGTTTGTACGGTGAGATGTCCGTCATCGGCGTTTCATTCAGAACGATCTCACTCACAAGCCGGCCGGCTCCTGGTCCGATAGCAAAACCATGTCCGCTGAATCCCGCGGCAATCACGTAACCGGGCAGTTGCTCCACTCTTGAGATAACGGGCACGAGATCCGGAGAGGTATCGATGAGCCCTCCCCAAGCGCGCTCGACTCCAATCCCTTTTAGTGCGGGGTATTCGCTCTCAAGGTTCTTCATGGCGAGTTTGACAAGTTCAGCGTCGGGCGCCGGATCGAGAATGCGGTTCTTTTCAAACGGCGAGATCTCGTCGTTCTCCCAACTGCCGAACGCATCGGGACCACTCCAGAAGCTGCTGTTGAGGCGATATTTGAGCTTCTTGCTGATCTTGCTGCGATACATCTGGTAGAATTTGAAGGCGCATCGCATTCCCCGCGGCGTGATGTCGAGCGTACCGTGTCCGGGCACGGCAACCGTGTAGGAGCCGTCTGTCCGACGCCGCAACACGAAATTTGAAGCCGAGAGGCATCCTGCCTGGATGACTTCGGGGGCGGGGGTTGTCTTGATCGCGGTCCCGGAAATGTTTGCGACCGGAAGCTCAATGCCATAACGATGAGAAAAGCGGGAAGCCCATGCTCCGCCAGCGCATACAACGGTGTCGGCTTTCACAAGTCCTCGTTCCGTCCACACTCCTGTTACCCGGCCGTTGGCAATGTCGAGGCCCCGAACGGCGCAGTTCTGATGGAGCGATACGCCGTTTTCTTTCGCGGCCTCGGCGATGGCGGGCACAGCGAGGCTAGGCTCCGCTCTCCCATCGGTCGGAGACCAGACGCCGCCGACCCAGGAGGATGTGCCACCTGAAGTCCGCTCGTTTGCTTCGGAAGCATTGAGTAACTGGCTGTGAAATCCCTGAACGCGTGCAGCCTGGCCCCACTTTTCCCACCGGGCTACATCCGCCTCGTTTTGGGTACAGTAAAGTATCCCGCTGCGACGAAACCCAAGATCGCGGCCTATCTCGGTGCCCAGTTCCTCCCAGCGCCGCAGACTGTACATGGCAAGAGCCAGTTCGTGCAGGTCGCGGTTCTGCTGGCGGACCCATCCCCAGTTGCGGCTTGACTGTTCGCCGCCAACGATGCCCTTTTCGAGCAGAGCCACGGAAACCCCTTTTCGAGCAAGCTCGTAAGCCGTGCAGGTACCGACGATACCTGCCCCAATGACGACGACATCGACCTCGGTCGGGAAGGAGGCGCTGTTAGTTACTTTCTGAACGTCGACCGGCATAGTCTTTATTCCCCTGGCAATATGATCGAATTCTMACCGTCCCCGACAGGAGCGCTGGATCCCACAAAAGTATTCATCGCGAGCAGGAGACGGACCTGCCCCGCTTGAGGGCGGTCACGTCTAAATTTGTTCCAACATCTGAGGCAGCGGCTACCATTCCGCACTCAGTTGTGGTCGCCCCGCACATCAAGTGCATCGCGAAGTCCGTCGCCAATGAAGTTGAAGCTGGTGACCGCGATGGTAATCGCGGCGCCCGGAATGATTGCCAGCCATGGCGCGCTGCCCAGATACTGTTGGGCGCCATTCAGCATGTTGCCCCAGCTGGGCAGCGGCGGCTGGATTCCATAGCCGAGGAAGCTGATATAGGCCTCCATGAGGATTGCGCGGGCAATCGTCAGGGTGGAGGCGACGATAATCGGCCCTATCGCGTTGGGTAGGATCTCGCGGAACATGATATGGGTTCCGCTCAATCCCAACATGCGCCCGGCTTGCACGAATTCCCGCTCTCGCAGGGAGTGGACCTCGGCCTCGACAATGCGCGCAACCTCCATCCAGCTGCTGGCGGCGATCACAACTGTGATCATGATCGGGCTGGGCTTGAGAGCAGCCGCAAGAGCGAGCACCAGAAAGATCGACGGAAACGCCAGGAAACCATCGACCGTCCGCATCAGCGAAGCCCCGATCCAGCCGCCGCGGTATCCGGCGATGACCCCGACGACCGTTCCGACAAGAGTGGACAAGAGCATGGCGGAAAAGCCAACGAGAAGGGAGGTCTGACCGGCCATGAATAGCCGTGCGGCGACGTCTCGGCCTAGGGGATCAGTGCCGAGATAATGATGGCCGGTGAACGGGCCTGCAAAGCGCGCGCGCAGGTCGATATACAGGGAATCATATGGAAGAAAATGGGGTCCGACGACGCAACACAGCGTCAGAGCTATGATCATCGCCATGCCCAACAGGGCCAGATGGTGGCTCATGAAGCGGTGAGCAGCGCGGTTGTTCCACCAGCGGTCCGATCCCGGATTGATGACGATAGCGGTCATGACGAGTGCCTCCTGTTGGGCGTTAACTTAGGCGCTTAGCTCAAGCGGATGCGGGGATCGATGATGGCCAYGGCTATGTCAGCAATAAAATTGCATCCTACTACCAATATGGCGGAGAACATCAGCAGTCCCATCACTACAGGGTAGTCGCTGTAGCCGAGGCTATCGAGGAACAGCCGACCCATTCCCGGCCAGGTAAATACAGTCTCTGTGACCAATGCTCCGGTCAGGACGCTGGGAAGCTGCATTCCCGCAAGCGTGATCATTGGCAGCAGAGCGTTGCCGACGACATGTTTCATCAAGATCCGCCGCTCGCTCAAACCCTTGGCGCGAGCCGTTTTGACGAATTCCTGGCTGATGACGTCAAGTGTCGCGGATCGCATATAGCGGCTCCAGATGGCGATATGGACCAGCGCCAACACCACACTCGGCAGGATCAGGTGATGCAGATAATTCAAAACCGAACCGTCGCCGATCGTGTACATGTTGCCGGCGGGCAGCCAGCCCAACTGGAGTGTAAAGACATAGATGCCGATAAGCCCGAACCAGAAGGTCGGGATGGACAAAGCGACCATGGCGCCAACCGTCGCCAAATAGTCGAAGGCCGAATAGCGGTGTGTGGCGCCGCGAATGCCGATCCACGTTCCGATACCGATGGCGATGACGGTGGAAGACCCCATCAACAACAGCGTTGCGAACAGGTGACGACCAATCACACTTAATACCGTCGAGCCGTCGCGGAAGGAGTGACCCCAATCGCCCTGCAGAAGGCGCCAGGCCCAGTCGAAATACTGTATCCACAGCGGACGGTTGAGCCCCAGTTGTTCTTTAAGCCGGTCGAGATCGTCCTGGGTCATGCTGGGATCGAGCCCAAACTGTGCCAATGGGCCACCCGGGATCAGGTTCAGGACAACGAAGCCGATGACCGAAACAATGACGAGCAAGATGAGGCTCTGGAGTAACCGGTTGAGTAGGAAGCCGCGCATTCGTTAATCCTCATAACAGCGTCAATGGAATGGCCGCCGCCGCAACGGGCGGCGGCGGCGTAGGTCAGCTCTTCCAATGCCATCCAGCAGCATGCCAGGATGCGACGCGGGTGTTGGAATTCGCCTTGAAGCCCTCCAACCCTTCCTTGCGCCCGAACACGTTGGTGTAGGCAAACAGAGGCAGGAACGGCAGGTCCTGACGGACGATTTCCTGAACACGCAAATAGATGGCGCGGCGTGCTTCCGGATCAAAGGTCTGAGCGCCTTTCTTGAGCAGCGCATCGACCTCGGGGTTCGAGTATTGGCCCGTATTCGAGCCCTTCCCGCCCTTTGCAGCAATTGCACTTGTGGCGAGCCGGTTGGTGACGTCGGGGTCGGCCGCAATCACATTGGTTACACCGGAGATCGCTGTGTCGTACTGCGATTTGAGCCAGAAATCGCCCCACATGACTGCGCCGGGTAGATTCGAGATGGTCATTTCGACGCCGATTTCGGCGAACGACTGCTGCAGGAACTGCTGCACCTGCTCACGCAGATTGTTGCCGGCCGTCGTCGCATTGGAGAACGACAACCGAACGCCGTCCTTCGCACGGATTCCATCCGATCCCGGTACCCAGCCCGCCTCATCAAGGATCTGACGCGCCCGGTCGAGGCTGTATTCCTGCGCCGGCAGGTCCGCATTGTAGTAGTAGGAGTTCTGCGGCATGAACGTCTCGGTGAGGTTGCCTACGCCATAATAGATCGCGTCGATAATCGCTTTTCTGTCCATGGCGGCGTAAAGCGCCTGGCGCACGGCGGGGTCCTTGAATTGCGGCCTCTCGAGATTGAGATAGATCGACTCGACAGATGCCCCAGCCTCCAATGTCACCACGCGACCCGACAATTTGCTGGCTTCCTCGTAATGGTCCGCGGTAATGAATGCCTGGTCGACGAGGTCGATGTCGCCGCTCTTGAATTGGGTGTAGAGCACCGTCATGTCAGGAATGTATTTTAAGACCAGCCGCTCCAAATAAGGGCCTTCTCCGACATAGTCCGTGTTCGCGACGAGTTCGATATGGTCGCCTGCAATACGCTGCGCCCATTTGAATGCGCCGGTGCCGACAGGCGCCTGATTGAAGGCGGCAGCGTTCGGATCGGCCTCTTTTCCGAGAATGTGCTTGGGGACCATGAAGGTTTCGGCGAGAAACGACAGGTAGGGGGCAAAAATGCTCTCCATCCGCCAGGTGATCTCGGTCGGCGAGACCACTTTGATGTCGCGCACCAGTGAATGGCCGCTTGTCCGCCACGCGCGGAAGTTCGGGTTGGTGATGAGTTCGAGAGTGAACTTCACGTCCTCGGCCGTGAAGGGCTCGCCGTCGTGCCAGCGGACGTCGTCACGCAGACGAACGCGCCACTGCAAGCCGTCTTCCGAAATGCTGCCATTCTTCTGGCTTGGCACTTCGGCGGCGAGATTGGGCTGAAGAACGCCCTGGGGGTCCATCCGAAAGAGCGCATCGAACACCGAGAAATGCAGGGCATCATCGACTTCAGTATGCGCCATAAGCGGGTTGAAGACGGTAGGTTCTTGCGAAAGCCCGACGACCACGCGGCCGGTCGGAGTTGTTGGAAGGTTTGCCGCAAACGCGGGCTTGCCGAGCAAGTTGGGTGCGACAAGGAACGCAGCGCCGCCTGCCGCCATTAAGCGCAGAGCATCGCGTCGCGAATAGGTCGATTTGGTGGTTAGATCCTTGGTCATGATTTCTCCTCCTTGAGTGGCGATCTCGCCGTGGCTATCAAATGTTCGCGGCAATCGGCCGGGTGCTCTTCGGCCGCTCTCCAGGTATCGCCGCCACCAGCTCGCGCGTGTAGGCAGATTGCGGGTCCAGGAAGATTTGAGATGGCGGACCGCGTTCAACGATCCGGCCCTTTTGCATCACTGCAATTTCGTCGCAGATCTGGCTGGCGACGCGCAGGTCATGGGTGATGAAGATCATCGATACGCCGGTTTCGCGCTGGATCTGGTCGAGAAGTTTCAAGATCTGGGCCTGGATCGACACATCCAACGCCGAGACGGCCTCGTCGGCGATCAGAAGCTTAGGCTTGAACATCAAAGCTCGAGCGATGCCGATGCGCTGTCGTTGTCCGCCGGAAAATTCGTGCGGATAGCGACCGAAGGCACCTGCATCCAGTCCCACATGGGACAGCAGCGCCTTCGCCTCCTCCCGGGCCTCGGCATAAGGCATTCCGTGGGCAACTGGGCCGACTGTAAGAATCTGCCCAATCGTCGAACGAGGATTCAAGGACGCGAATGGATCCTGGAAGATCATCTGGATCCGCGGTCGCATTGAGCGAAACGCCGCTTCGGATAGCTTCGCAATATCGTGGCCGTCAAATAGTATCCGTCCGCCGTCACTGTCCATCAGCTTGATCAGCAACCGCCCGAGCGATGACTTGCCCGAGCCGCTCTCGCCGACAATCCCCAAGGTGCGCCCGGGCGCCAGGTCGAACGATACATCATTCACGGCGGTGACAATCCGCTTCTTGCCGAAAAACACGCCGCTGCTTCGATAGGTCTTGACCAGACCTTCGACCTTAATGACCGGTTGGGCGGGAGCAGCGTCTTCATGCGCGCGATCTCTGCCGATGAGGTGGGGGACAGCGGCAACAAGGCGTTGCGTATAGGGATGGCGGGGTGCCTTCAGTACCTGTTCTGCACTGCCTTGTTCGACGATATGGCCCTTTTCCATTACGACCACACTGTCGGCGATCTCGGCGACAACACCAAAATCGTGGGTGATGAACATCACACTCATGCCCTTGCGGCGCTGGATGTCGCGGATCAGTTTCAGGATCTGGGCTTGGGTAGTCACGTCCAAGGCCGTTGTCGGCTCGTCCGCTATGAGGACCTTAGGCTCCAGTGCTAATGCCATCGCGATCATAACGCGCTGGCGCTGCCCCCCCGACAGTCGGAAGGGGTACTGGTGGTACATCACCTCCGGGTCCGGCAGTCCCACTTCCGTGAGCAGGTCAACCACACGGCTTCGGCGCGATGCCGGCGTTCCGACATTATGCGCCGCCATCACTTCGGCGACCTGCTCACCGACTGTCATCAGCGGGTTCAAAGCCGATAACGGATCCTGGAAGATCATCGAGGCGACACGACCGCGCAGATTCCTCAGTTGTTCAGGAGAAGCCCCGACAATGGCCGTGCCTTCGAGATGAATCGTGCCAGCCGACACCGGTATCACCTTCGGCAGTAGCCCCATGATCGTGTTGGCAGTCACCGATTTGCCCGAACCGGACTCGCCGATGATGCACAAGATCTCTCCGCGCTTTAGATCGAATGATATGTTCTCGACGGCGAAAACCCGCTCCATCCCTTTCGGAAGGTTGATACTCAGGCCGCGCACGGAGAGCGCAACCTCGTTCACGCGCAAAGTCTGGATGCTGGCGATCATCGAGTTATCCTCCTGTTCACCGCAGATGATGCGGCGGTTGTGACGCCCCTGCGGGGGAACGGCGCATGCTCTATTAATCCAAGCAGTAATTCAGGCTGCCGAGCTCCTACCGATAAATGCAGGATGTTTTCAGATGGGCGGCGGCTCTGCGTCTCCTCCAGGCGTGAAGCCCTTTGATCGTCACGACATCTTTGTTCGCGGTGTCTTGTAAGGAGATGCCGTTTGGCGTCCTCTGCTATTGCACGACATGCCACGACCGAATGAGGCTAGTATCGACTTCTTCTGCCGAAGGAGTCACTGAAATACGCTACCGCGACAGCATGAAATTCCGAAACGGTCGGCGCCTTCAGCACTTCTTGACGCTCTTTGAAGACCAGACTGAGTTTCTTATGAATTATTTCAATCTATTAGGAAGCAACGCCGTCTTCGTTAGGGAGCACCGACGTGCCACGACGAACTTCAACGCTGACTTTCACAGTGCGTCTAGCGACCGCCACCCGCACGTGAGCAACTTCACCTCTTCGAACTAGCTCTGATCTGCGCGCGGCCCGCCCGCAGCGTGTGGAATTTCGCAGTGACCAATCGCGAAGTTGCGTTGTGATCGGCGCGATGCTACGTGATGGCGCAAGGGTTTGGTACTGCCCGGCGCACGTATTTCGGAAGAAGATTTCGAACCCTGAGGGCAAATCAGTGAAAGATGCCGGGTCTGATGTGCAATCATGAGCTGATTGACGCTTGGTGATAACATTGCCGAGGCCGTTGCACTTGTTGAGCGGGCATAGGAGTTCAAAGTCAGATGGCGAAATCAGTTCGACTCAAGTCATTCGAATTGGTGGCTCGGGACATCAATGAGATCGATGTCGGCTCGCTGCATGCGTTGTCCGTGGCGGTTGGGTGGCCACACCGTCCCAAAGACTGGGATTGGATCCGCCAGTTCGGCCGGGGTATCGCGGTAGTGGACGACATCGGCCGGGTATTCGGGAGCGCCATGTGGTTTCCCTATGGCCAAGACGTTGCGACGATCGGCCTGGTCATAACCACGCCGCGCTCTCAGGCTCAGGGTAATGCGCGTTGGCTCATGGAGCAGGTATTCGAAGAATGCCGCGGAAGAAATCTGTATCTCAATTCCACTCGTGCGGCACACAATCTATATGTCTCGCTGGGTTTTGCAAACGAAGCGACCGTGTCGATGTACCAAGGTATAGTTGCTTCCTCCCTCCCCGATTTGCCGGCAACGAACGGCGATTTGATCGAGGCTGGAATTGATGCACTCGGGCAGATCGTCGAACTTGATACTCAGGCGTTCGGTTGGAAGCGCGAGGAGCTAATCTCAGCGCTAGCCCCGATATCCACCATGCAAACCCTTTGCCGGAATGGGGAGATCGTCGGCTATTCCGTATGTCGGGAATTCGGTCGCGGCCATGTCATCGGTCCCGTCGTGGCAAGCAATGACGATGATGCACTTCAGCTTATTGCCGTCCATCTACGGAATCTGAAAGGGCAGTTCGTGCGTGTCGACACGCGGGAAACAGGACCATTGGTCGATTTTCTTCGCGCGAGTCACCTTAAAGTGGCCGAACGGGTCACGACTATGTCGCGGGGCCGACTCCTTTTGAACCGTAAGGCCGGCGAGCCTTGGGTTTATGGCTTGGCTGGTCACGCACTCGGATGACCGCAGCCCGTCCCCATGATGTATGGGCTTGATCTCTTTGGTCGGGCCGTACTCGCGACAGGCTGATCGGAGCGGCTCGGCGTGCCAGCTCTTGCGTAGCTCCAATTATGGCGTCTCGACATTCGAAGCAACCGCTTTCGAAGCCACCTAGGTATTCCCACTATCTCCTTCTCCTGCGACCATTGAGCCGAGCGCGGTGCTGCCTTCGGCTTCGACACAACGCTCCTCAGTGCAAGTCGTGGACGGCGCACTTCGGTGGAGCAACAGGTCAACTTCGGACACGACTAAACTGCCAGACGTGGTCTCTGCGAAAGGTCGTGCGGGATTCGCCGCAACTGCAAAAACTTCTGCTGAAAGAAGAAGCTTTCCGGCACACTCTGCCAAACAACTCCAACTAAGCTCCGTCTATGCCGCTTAGTTCAAAGGAGCCCAAGAACATGGACCGCTTCAGGCCAAAATACGTAACATTCGATTGCCACGGTACGCTGATCGACTTTCAGATGGCAGGAGCCGCTCGTGATCTGTTCGGTCATCTTCTGGATGGGCAGAGCATGGTCGAATTCATCAAGAACTTCCAAGCGTACCGTATCGATGAGGTATTGCAGGACTGGAAGCCCTATGCCGACGTTGTTCACAACGCATTGGAGCGCACCTGCCGCCGCAACAACATTGCATTCCGGCCCGAAGACGCCGAAACCATCTATAACCTCGTAGCGACATGGGGACCGCATGCGGATGTCCCCGAGGGGCTAGCCAAATTGGCTAAGGAAATCCCCTTGGTAATTCTCACGAATTCCATGGTAGCCCAGATCCCGTCGAATGTGGCGAAGCTCGGCGCGCCCTTTCATGCAGTCTACACCGCAGAAGAAGCGGGAGCCTACAAGCCGCACCTAAAGGCGTTCGAATATATGTTCGACATGCTCGGATGCGGACCTGAGGACATAACGCATGTTTCGTCGTCTTTCCGTCACGACCTGATGTCCGCCTATGATCTCGGCATCAAAAGCAAAGTGTGGGTCAACCGCGGCCATGAGCCGGCCAACCCATATTATGAATACACGGAGATCCGCGATATTTCGCAGCTGCCCGGCGTTTTCGGACTCTGATTTGAACTCGGGCAACAGCGGTCCAGGAGCGAAAACCGCAGGGGCCAGTCAGCAAAGCCAGAGTGCCCGCTCTGATCTAGTCAGAAATAGATCAGAGCATTCGACTTCGCAGGACGAAATGCACCATGAACAGCGAGGATCTTCAAATTGGGCGATCATATTGGGCTTGCTGCTGATCAGGAACGAGGCGGGCACAGCAGCTCGGAGGCTGCGGGCTCCCGTCACCTGCCGTATGCCGCAGCGTCGACAGAAGCCTATTTTCGTGCCGCAGCCGCGATCCTCTCATTGCCCCCAGACAAGTCGGAAGCGGACATGTCGGCGACGCTGCTCAAGCGGCACTACGGACTGAAAGGATCGATCACGATCTTATCCTCCGAGGTCGAACGCACTGCTGAGGTCTCCCTGTCCGACGGCCGCCAATTGATCCTGAAGACATCGGCACGACGCGAGGCGATCGACAGTTTCCGTTTCCAAAGCGCCGCCTTGGCGGCGCTACAAGGAAGCGAGGGATTTGCTGCACCTACAGCTATCCGCACCAATGGCGGCGCGTTGATGTTTGAGGACGAGGGTATAAGTGGTTACTTGCAGACCCGAATTGAGGGCATTTCCCTGCACAAGGAGACGCTTACTCCTGACCTCCTCTTTCGTACCGGTAGCGCTCTCGGCCGTCTGGACCTAGCCCTTACGCAAGTCAACCTACCCGCAGCCCACCGCCCCATTCTCTGGCATGTCGGGTGCTGGCCACGATTGATGGAATTGGAGGAGCACCTACCGTCTGGCAGCGTTGCCGAAAGCGTTCGGACCGCGATGACGGAGTATATGAGGTTCGTCGAGCCGCAGATCCCGAACTTGGAGTGGCAGGTCACGCATAACGATCCTAGCCCTTTCAACACAATCGTTACCGGTCAGGGCTTGGGTTTCATCGATTTCGGCGATGGCTGCTGGAGCCCTAGAATCCAGGATCTGGTGATCGCGGCAAGCCACGTCGTGGCAGACCCGGCCCTTCCTTTGGGCGGAGCCGAACATCTCATTTCGGGCTATGCTGCCGTCGTCCCACTTTCCGCTTTGGAAGCAAGGCTGTTGGTTGGACTCATGCGCGCACGCCAAAGTGCACTGATTTTGGTCAATTATTGGCGCTCCCACCTCTTTCCGGCCGACGCGCAATACATCAAAAAGAATGTTGCTCGTGCCGAGCGCGGGCTAACAATCCTGGCGCCTCTTTCTACCGCATCAGGCGAAGCGGCGGTCCTCGCCGCAGTGTCACAGCCGTCGCCGCAACTCTAAGACAGGCAGCAAACATGTCCACAGACCTTATGCCCAACCGCTACAGACCAGGCGAGTCCGACCTCCCAGCGCGCGAGGCTGAGTTGATTGCCCGCCGTGACGCAGTTTTGGGAGCATCTTATCGGCTGCAATACCGACGGCCCGTTCATTTCGTTCGCGGCGAAGGCATGTGGCTCTATGACCCCGACGGGCGAGCCCATCTGGACTTCTACAATAACGTTCCTTCCCTCGGTCATTGCCACCCCGAGGTGAACGCGGCGATGGCTGAGCAGGCCGCTCGAATAAGCGCCAACACACGATATCTCGAACCAAGCCTCGTCGGCTATGCCGAGCGGCTGGTCGATACATTCCCCGGGGAGCTTGACCGCGTAGTCTTCACTTGCACAGGCAGCGAGTCCAACGATTTGGCCCTACGGATCGCGCGTCTTGCGAGTGGTGGCGAGGGCGTGATTGTCTCGTCGCACGCCTATCACGGCACGAGCGCGGCTGTGGCGGCGGTTTCGCCGAATCTGGGCGAAGCGGTTAAGCTCAGCCCGTTCGTGCGCATGGTTTCCCTGCCCGGCCCGGCAGGGATACCTCAATCGCAAGCCGCCGACTTTTTCGAGGCTCAGGTTCGTTCAGCTATACTGGATCTGAAGCGTCGCGGCATAGGCGTTGCCGCCCTGCTCATAGACAGTATTTTTTCAAGCGATGGCGTATGGGTAGATCCTCCCGCCTTCGTTGCCGGCGGAGTCTCGGCCGTGCGTGACGCGGGCGGCCTTTTGATCGCCGACGAAGTTCAGCYAGGCTTTGGGCGAACTGGCAGCCACATGTGGGGCTTTGAGCGGCACGGGATCGTTCCGGATCTCGTAACGCTGGGCAAGCCAATGGGTAACGGTTTTCCGATTGGTGCGGTCGTTGGCCGCAAAGGGCATATGGAGCGGTTTGGCGCCACCGCTAGATATTCAAATACCTTTGCCGGTAACACGGTTGGAATTGCGACGGCGGACGCCGTACTGACAATCTTGCAGCGCGACCAAATCCCTCAAAACGCCCTTGCCATGAGCGAGCGGCTCAGAGCTGGGCTGGAGGAGGTGGCAAGGAATCATAATGGGGTTCGTGCAATCCGGAATGCGGGTCTCTTTTTTGGCGTCGACATCGGACCCGATGGGATGCCAACTCCGGAGAGGCGTGTGATGGCTCTGGATCTGGTCAATGCAATGCGAGATGATCGCGTGCTTATCAGCACGACAGGCGCCAATGAAGATACACTGAAAGTGCGTCCTCCGCTCATCTGCCAAGCCGAACACGTCGATCTGTTTCTTGAATCCATCAAACGTGCTCTTAACAGGGTTGAACCTGATGGGCAGGTTGCGGCCAGCGGCTGACGGCCGGCGCGCATGCTCACCGACAGCGGATCGAGCGGTCGTCGACAAAGGGTAATGCGAGCTTCAGGCAGACTGTCACTGTTCACTTCCCGATCGCGCTAAGATAGCCGATTGTTGAGACGCTCCGGTGTCCATTGTTCGGAAACAGGGGTGGAACGGCTTTGTTAAGCCCCGGATACCAATCGGAAACATCGACAGCGGCAGAATACAACAGTGCCCTAAGCCCGAGGTGCCCTTGGGTCCGGTTCGGGGGTTGCACTTTGATTGCAAAGGCAGCAGGTCACTAACGATCCCGACTGCCATGTCAGCTCGTTGCAACCGATAAAGAGACAGGGCGAAATTAACCGCCCCGATCTCATCGTAGGCAACAKCGCCTGAGAGCCAGTTTTCAGGCGAAATTGAGGGCTCATTCCAAACCAACGGCCGCGGCTAACCCACCGATATCCYTTATCTCGGTGTATTGGTAGAAGGGATTGGCCGGCTCATGGCCGCGGTTGACCCAGACCTTGCCCTTGATGCCTAGGTCATAGGCGGTCATCAGGTCGTAGCGGAAGGATGAGGACACATGGGTAATGTCTTCAGGCCCGCAGCCGAGCTTGTCGAGCATGTACTCGAAGCCCTTCATGAGAGGTTTATATGCCCCGACTTCTTCTGCCGTGATCACCATATGGATGGGGGCGCCAAGCTTTTCTACATTCGACATGATCAGGTCGTTCATGGAGTTCGACAGGATGACCAGCGGAATTTCCTTGGCCACCTTGGACAGTCCTGCTGGGACGTCCGCGTGCGGACCCCACGTAGGTATTTCGTCATAGATCCGCTGCGCATCCTCCGCTTTGAACGGGATACCGACGCGTTTGCAGCTGCGTTCGATGGAATTATGCACCACTTCGAGGAGAGGTTTCCATGGCCCTAACACTTCGTCGAGGCGATAGCCTCTAAAAGCCTCGACCAAGTCCGCCATCGCCTTTGGCGAGAGACGCTCGCCGTAAACGCGCCGCGCAGCGCCGGCCATATCGAAATTGGTGAGTGTGCCGTAGCAGTCGAAGGTGACGTACTTCGGTCGAAATTGGGTCATGACGTGTATTCCTTTCAATTTTCACGACACAGTGTGCCGATACAAGGTTGTCGGGGCATGCTGCCTGCCTAAGAAAGGGCCGCGGCTCGTACTCCCGCTGGTCAACGACGCAGGTACTTTCGAGAGTCCGTATTTGATCAATCTCTTTTCCTTGCCCTTTTTGGAATCGAGCTAATCAACCAAGCCGAGCACTCAACCTTGCCTACTGGATTCCGGTGAGCGGTGATACAAAACCATAACTTCGCGACTATGGCAACAGGTTGTACAACAATTTTTGAACTGGTTTTTCGAGATGCTACTGTGATTGCTTGGCGTACAGCTGTCATACGAGCGATCTGGCCGCCGTTGAAATGATTGATATAAGTAGACAATTGTGGTTTGCGAGAGCGCGTGATTGACTGAAGGAGTCGAACTTTTAGAGAAAGGCTTCTCCCGCTAGAAAATTATTGTTGTACAAAAATGTGGATTGTGGGATAACAACTTCATCGAACTGCCCATTCTCGAGGCAGGACCGACGAATGAGTTGAAGATGGATCAAAAGCATCAAAGTGGGCCAGCCCGCGCCGCCGAACTCTCCGAGGCGTGCCATCCTGTGGGCAGTGAGGAAGCTGAAGAGATCGCTGAACGGCTTTATGGCGTGCGCGGCTCGGCCACACGCTTCGAAACCGAAAAAGACGACACATTCCTCCTCGATTGCGCAGGCCAGGGGGAATTCGTCTTAAAGATCGCTCATCCGTCAGAGAGGATGAAGGAGCTCGATTTTCAGGTCTCCCTGATGCGCCATGTCGAGCAGCGGGCACCTGATCTGCCCACCCCACGTGTACACCGCTCCGTCAATGGCGCGGATTTGCCCACTGTCGCGACCCATGCCGGCGAGCGGCGTGTCGTGCGGCTTATCACCTTCCTGCCCGGTACTCCGCTCGATCGGACGTCTTCAACGGCCCCGCAGCGCGAACGGATCGGCGAAGCCCTGGCAAAGCTGCGTCATTCCATGGCCGATTTCTCGCATCCCGCAGACGACCGGGCGCTGGCATGGGACGTCACCCATCTGCTCGATCTTTCCGATCTGTTGAGCTTCATCCCAGAGGGTAGCAAGCGCGCCTGGACTGTCCGCGCACTCGAGCGGTTTGCCGAAATCAAGCCAAGACTCGACCTGTGCCGGCGGCAAGTGCTTCACAATGACTTCAATACGTCGAACCTCGTCGTTGATGCTGATAGCCCGCAGTTCCTGACTGGGGTGATCGACTTCGGCGATGCGGTCCGTACCGCCATCGCCGTTGACGTCTCCACGGCGCTGATGAATCAGATGCCAAAGACCTTCGACCCTGCGAACCGGCACGACCTGTTCGACGAACCGCGCGATGTTCTGCGCGGCTATCTCCGCCACGCCGAACTGACAGAAGAGGAGCTCCAGCTCATCCCCTTCCTGTCGATGGGCCGTCTTGCGGTCCGTGCGCTATTGACGTGCTGGCGCGCTGAAATCTTCCCCGATAATAGCCGCTATATCCTTCGCAATACCGAGGCCGGCTGGGCCCACCTGGAGTGGTTCCACTCGATCTCGACCGCTCAGATCTCCGATCTTCTGACACGATAGGAACTGTCATGCCCAAGCAAGCGACTACCCTGCCCAAAGGCTTTCGTGGCGACATGCCGAATGGCTTCAACCCCCAGGACACGTCTCATCTCACAACGGAAGATCTGGCGCATGTCGCCAGGCGGCAAAGGCTGCTCGGGCCTGCTTATCGGCTCTTCTACAAGTCGCCGGTGGAGATCTCGCGTGCCAAGGGCGTCTTCCTCTATGACAAGCACGGCAACGAATATCTCGACGCCTATAACAATGTCGTATCATTGGGTCACTCTCATCCGCGTGTCGTCGAGGCGATCCAGAAGCAACTCGAGAAACTCTGCACCCACACGCGTTATATGCAGGAGCCTCTGCTGGACTATGCCGAGGCCTTGATCAGCACATTCGGTGGCGAACTCGGCCGGACCGGATGCGCGATGTTCACATGCACAGGCTCGGAAGCCAACGATCTCGCATTGCGTATTGCGCGTTACCACACAGGCAAGACCGGTGTCATCGTCACAGCCGAAGCCTATCACGGCAACAGCGGTGCGGTCGCGGCAATCTCGCCGTCGCTCGGCAAGAAGTCGGCCCTTGATCCCTATCTTCGCACTGTCGCCGCGCCGGATTCCTATCGCCTGCCCGTCGAGGAAATTGCTCGGCGGATGGCGGAGGATGTCGCGCGGCAGATCGCAGACATGGAGCGACACGGTGGTGGCCTGGCTGCCTTCATCGCAGACTCCGTCTTCTCCTCCGACGGTCTCTACGTCGATCCGACGGACATATTGGCGCCGGTGGCGGAGGTAGTGCGCAAAGCGGGCGGCCTGTTCATCGCAGACGAGGTGCAATCGGGATTCGGACGGACCGGTACCCATCTCTGGGGTTACCAACGTCACAAGGTCGAACCAGACATCGTCACCATGGGCAAGCCTATGGGCAACGGCTATCCCGTTGCCGGCGTAGTCCTGCGGCCCGAACTCGTCGCCGAATTCGGATCCAGCATGCGCTATTTCAACACGTTTGGCGGTAACTCCGTCGCCATTGCCGCCGCACAGGCCGTGCTCGACACAATCCTCGACGAGGGTCTAATGGAGAACGCCGCCAGGGTCGGCGGCGAAATTCTCCAGGGTCTCCGTGACCTCCAGAAGAAATATGATTTCGTCGGCGATGTTCGCGGGGCCGGTCTGTATTTCGCAGTCGAACTCGTTAAAGATCGGGACCGGAAAACGCCAGACATGGACCGTGCGCTTGCAGCCGTCAACGCCTCACGCGACCGGCGCATCCTCATTTCCGCGACAGGAGCGGACGCTCATATTCTAAAGATCAGACCTCCACTCATCTTCACATCGGCCAACGCGGCGCGTCTGCTCGAAGGCGTCGACGATGCACTTCGGTCGGTGATGGTCTAGGACCGGCCACGAAGCGGCCAGCGGCCGCTCGACATCTCCCTTGCCCTACGCCGTCACATGTGGCGTAGGTATCGTGAAAACAAAACGCGACCGAAGCCAGAGCCAAACCGCCGCTGCAAGCCATGAACCAAGCAAAAGATCATCAGACGAATGTCGAGCCCTTAGCCGTTAGCGCGGTTGAAATCCTGACTGAGGCTTTGCGGCGGCGCATCTTGTCCGGAGATTTCCGGCCGGGCGAGTTCCTCCGCGACGTGAAAATGTGCGAGGAGCATTCGACCTCACGTCACACATTCCGTACAGCGGCCCAGGTGCTTGTCACGCAGGGCCTGCTGCGTCAGATACCGAACCGAGGTTTTCTTGTGCCTGAGTTTGGGCCTGACGACATTGTAGATATTACACGCGTTCGGGGAGCAATCGAGGGCGAGGCCATTCGTCTGATTGTGATGACCGGGATCATCCCTTCTCAGGCGTTGGAAGCAGTCGAGCTTATGCATAAGTCGACCCTATCCTCCGACAGATCCTTGCTGGTGGCTGCGGACCGTGACTTCCACCGGGCGATTATTGCCGCTAGCGGCAGCGCTCGGCTGAAGCGAACCTATTCGGGCCTCGAGGGTGAGATTGAACTTCTTCTCGTGCAACGGCAGGAGTTCTACGCCACTGCGGAAGAAATGGCGGAAGAACACGAAAGGCTCATTCACAGCTTGCGGAGCCGCCACTATGATACCGCGCGAGAGGCGTTCAACGAGCACTGGGAAGATCTCCGGATCAAATTACTCGATCAACGCTGACCAGCGCTTCGTGCGGAACTTGACAGCGCGACAGCATACGCTCGGCGGCGCTTTGGTAAGTCCCTGCCTAACGCCAGTACAGCACGCGCTTGGATATCCGCGTCCTGCCCCGGCGACTTAACCAATTCGGCATCGGACAGGCCGAATTTCTGGACCTTCATGGATTTCTCCCGTTTGCCAAAAGCCATCTAGGGGCGGGTGACCCTCCCCGCCTAGGCCGGATCCATGAAGATATCCCCCATCCAAACCACGCCCCTTGAGGATTCGAACCATCGGCACTCTTCTTTCTTCCCCATCCAATCGGTCCTGTAAGAC
>NZ_JBFTQY010000072.1:0-34904 GCF_056399245.1 Rhizobium sp. 01N447_2 | reverse complement strand
GCCCTCGTTGAGATGGCTCCAATTGCTTTTGTTGCCGTGTAGGTAGTCGGTTCGGCCGACGCGTACGGGTTCATCGGCTGTACGGAAAGTGTACCACCCGGCGAGAAGATAAGCTGACCGGAATAGGGTATGCCTGCCACACTCACGTCCCAATTCGCAATCCGCAGAGATGTCACACGCTACTCATCGATCATCGGCAACGTGCTGAGCCATCTGGAAAACCTTGAGGTCGAGTTATGCCGCGTTCAGAAGTTCAGCGCTGACCGGCATTCCCATATGAAAGCCCTGGACGCGGTCGATGCGAAGATCCTTGAGAAGGGAAAATTGTGCTGCAGTTTCGACGCCTTCCACCAGAATCGTATTCCCACGATTGCGGATGAGAGCAATCATGTCCTGAAGCATCGTCAAACCGCGTGGGTTCGAGCAGTCGTGCAGGAAGGTTCTATCGACCTTGACCGTCTGAAACTCGATTGCCCTCAGCCAAGAGAGGCCCGCGAAGCCGCAGCCGAAGTCGTCAAGCCAGATCTCGACGCCGAGCGCCCGCAGATCGGCAATGCATTTAAGCACCTCCGACTGCATATCCATGTCCAGGCCCTCGGTGACCTCCAAGGCCAGTCGCGACCCGCAGACCCCGCACCGAGCAAGGATATCAGCGACACTGGCAGCAAAGCCCGGGGAACGCAGTTGTATTGGCGACACGTTGACGCTGACGGAAGCCATGCGATCGGTCATCAGTATGTCCCGGCATGCCGTCTCGATCGCCCATCTGCCCAGTTCGAGGATAGCGCCACTTCGTTCTGCAACCGGAATGAACGTCTTCGGCGAAACCGCGGTGCCGTCCGGCATTCTGAGGCGCATCAAAGCCTCGACAGCTCTTGCTTTCCCGTTCGTCACGTCGAAGATCGGTTGGTACACGAGCGAGACCAGTTTGCGATCGATGGCGGCCGCCAGCAGCGGGACGAGCTTACCAGCATGGTCGTCGGGGCGAGGCAACAGCGGATCAAAACTACGAATGCAGTTTCGGCCATTTGCTTTGGCGTTGTAGAGAGCGAGGTCGGCTTCACGGACTATTCGTTCAACTTTCTCTCCAACTTTCTCGCGGGTGAAGGCGACGCCGATGCTGACGGTTACGATCGACATATCATCTGGTCGCTCGTCGTGAGCAATCGCAAGAGACTCGACTTCCATTCTGATCTTCTCGGCGAGAGTCATCGCGACCTTGGGGAGGGCAGCCGGCATGACCACGATAAACTCCTCGCCACCATACCTGCCGATCATGCCATCGGACGACTCTACAACCGCCTTCAGCGCATTGGCGATGACAGTCAGACATCGGTCTCCTTCCTGATGTCCGTAGCGATCATTGAAGCGTTTGAAAAAGTCGACGTCGATGAGGAACACGGAGAAGTCGCGGCGTTCGTCTTTCCAGGCGGCCCAGCATTCGTCGAGCCGCCGATCCAGGGCGCGTCTGTTGCTTATGCCCGTCAGGTAGTCAGTATGTGAAAGCTCGAGCAGTGACCTTCCACGCTCGGACGCCTCCCAGTGCTGGTGGCGAGCCTCCGCCGCGTTCAGCAACACATTTCGACGCTCCACGTTCAATCGCCAATTGACGAAAGACGTGAAGGCAAAGCACGAAATGTAGAACATCCCGAAGGCAAGCTTGTAGGTTTGGCTTGAAGGAAAAAACTCCTCGATCGTAACGAAAAATGCGCAGAGAACGAGGCCCGAGGTGATCACCGAAAGCCGAAACGGGAAACTGAAAAACAGGTTGGCGCCCATCATGAAGATGGCGCCGAATATCATGTAGTATGACATGGCGGTGACGTCGCGGGTGGCAATCGCCGGGTAAAGCCAGCCCACATAGCCCACAAGCAGTGCAGCGGCACATGTGACGTCAAGCCAGACGGTTTTCGCTTTTGCCAGTCGCAAGGCTTCGAAAGCCAGCAACGCGATCGTTGCAATGACGAATCGCGCGGCGATCGTCACAGGCGCAACATCCGGGATAAGCCATCGATCTGGAAGTGCGAAGGCCACATAAACGACGACCGCGATCCAAAGACCATGCCGTGAGCTCCGCCTTCGGGCAGCATCATTTTCAGTTTCCAGAGACTTGAGGGCCTCGGCAGATGAGAAGCTGACGGTCAATTCGTCGCGCCGCACATTAGCGTAAGCCGCGCTCATGCAAAAACACCGGCCTGGCAACGATATAGAGAAGGTAAAAAGTAAGCCATACTTCGGCGCCCTCCAAAGTTACATTCTGCAACCTGAACCCGATTGGTCTTATTGCTGAGCACTCTTAGAGGGATAGGATCTGACCCGCAATAGTAGAAATACTCTTATCCCGTGTAGATTCTAGTCGCATCCTATTTCGAGGTTGATTATGCTTAACGCTATGTCAAAGGGGTCTCGAAATGGAACAAAGCCTGGTCTTGGACGGTGAAAGTCTTGTTGCGCCCGGTGAAATTCGTCGGGCGGCAAGAAGGGTTGCTGCCCCGGATCCCGGCCACCTTATCGTTGCCAGAGCCGAGCTTGCCCTCAGCCTTGACGTGTCGATCCGTCAGTTCAGATCCGGCGTCGAGCCTAATGCGATCATCGAGCGTCTTACCGACGCCTTGCATCAGATACGGCGGCGCTTTCATCCGGAGGTGTGGGACGTCATCGTTCCGATCGCGCAATCATCTACGCCTACACTCGTAATGCTTCGTCATCCGTCGCGGTAAGGCAGCGTCGAGACATTTTGGCTCGCCGCGTTGACGAAATCGCTTCGGCCCGGCCTGGTTCCACCGAAGTCCTCGCCATCGCGGCTGGGCATCTTCGTGAGGGGCCTTTGTCGCGCGCTCTCGGCGCCGGCGAGATCAGACGCTGGGTCGCTTTGGATCAAGACCCGATGAGCGTTGGTACCGTCGCCCGCGATTTCGCCGGCACGTCCGTCCAGGCGGTGAACGGGTCGGTCAAATCCCTGCTCGGTGGAAGGCACGCGCTGGGA
This sequence comes from Rhizobium sp. 01N447_2, assembly GCF_056399245.1. NCBI lineage: Bacteria > Pseudomonadati > Pseudomonadota > Alphaproteobacteria > Hyphomicrobiales > Rhizobiaceae > Rhizobium > Rhizobium sp. 01N447_2. Next base: position 31,918 of record NZ_JBFTQY010000072.1, on the reverse strand, counting down.
ATGTTCGATTTCGTTTATGCCGCGGGTCTTTATGACTATCTGCCGGACGCGGTAGCCGTAAAGCTGACCAGGAAGTGCGTCAGCATGCTGAAGCCTGGCGGCACATTCCTATTCGCCAACTTCTCCCCGGAGACGGACGTCGATGGCTATATGGAGACATTTATGAACTGGGCGCTGCTGTTGCGGTCAGAACGAGAGATGGGCTTGATCGCCAGTGAAAGCGTGACTGGGGCGGATGTGAAGGTGTCTGTTTGGTCCGGCTCAAACCGCAGCATTGTCTACTGTGAAATTCAAAAACCGCAGTAGGCCGCATGTTGGCCGACATGCAATGGCGTTTGAGCCAATAACTGGGCGCACCGAAGAGGAGTGCCGACGGGTCGCGAAAGCGGACAAGCGCTGCGCCGCCGAGATGACACAAGCGACCCTCGGCCTCGCCGCAATTGCGATTGCTCCTTAATTTCAGATCGGCGCAGATCGCTCACTCAGGAAAAGCAATTAGCTTTGGTTCAACGAAATTGTATGGCCACTATTGCGAACTGGAAGACTGCAAGGCGTGGGAAGCTATCCTTGAAGGGTTTGAAATAGGCTGCCGTCCAAACCGGCAGTCTTCGGGTAGTCCCTTAGTTCAAAATCCGGAGTCGACCCTATCAGAGGCTGCATGAGAAAGGGCGTGGCTGCTCTCCGCCACGGCCTTTCAGCTGTTTATCGGCCGGGGCAAATCAGACGGCTCATGGCTGTGTCCAGTGTGGTCGTGCCCTTTACCGGCTCGCCCTCGAACCGGATCCAGCCTTCGTTGAAGCCGTCGATCATACGCATCCGCGGGAGTGGGTTCTGCATGCCCTGATCGGTGAAAATCTGCTCCCAGGTGTCGCGGGCGACCGGCTCCACCCGGACGGGTTTGCCGAGGATGGACGATAGGACAGCGGCGATATCGTTGGGCGTGACGCCCTCTGGCCCCATCAACTCGACGACCTGCTGGCCCACCCACTCGTGCTGCAGCAGTTCTGCCGCTTTGGCTCCGACGTCGAAGACAGAAACCATCGGATAGGGCTGATCGAGCGGCTGCAGGAAACTCGAGAGGACACTAGTCTCGCGCGCCGGCCCGATATCCCAGGCCGTGTTCTCCATGAACCAGCCGGCACGCAGAAAGGCGATCGGCATTGGCAAGGCAGATAACTTCTGTTCGACGAGACCGAGCTGGCTCAAGAGGTTAGGTTCTCTGGCCTGCGCGCCGATGGTGGAGAGGCAAACGACCTTGGCAGGACGAGACGAAAGAAGCGCGGTCTTCAGGGCCGCAATGACAGCGCGCACTTCCATAAAGCCGGGGGTCGGATCGAAGGTCGGCGGGATCAGCAGAAAGACGCCGTCGGCGCCGGCGAAAGCCTTGGTGAGCGCATCGGCGTCGGTCATCTCGGCCAAGGCCAGTTCCGCGCCTTTGTCCTTCCATTCCGCTGCTTTTTCCGCATTGCGCGCGACGGCGCGTATCGGCACCCCCGCCTTCAGCAGACGCGCGGCGACAATGCCTCCGACTTGGCCTGTTACTCCGGTGATCACAAACATGGTTAGACTCCTTTGCTTCCTCCACCGCCAGCAGGTTGGCGGTTTGTTATGCTGATCATGTCCTTTGGCAGCATTTGACTGAAGCGCGCTTCTGTCGCATGATTGGTGACTAAAAATCACGGATGCGCGATGTTTGACGGACGATTATTGAATGGCGTGAGCGTACTGGCCGCCGTTATCGAGAGCGGAAGCTTCGCGCGGGCGGCGGAGCTGATGGGACTATCGGCGTCGGGTGTCAGCCGCGCCATTTCTCGACTGGAGGGGCGGATCGGTCTGCGGCTCCTCGACCGGACAACACGCACGATGCGGCTGACCGATGACGGCGCGCGGTTCTACGAACAAGTGGCCCCACTCTTGAGCGGCATCGAAGAGGCTGCCCAGACAGCTGTTGGCGCCAGACAGGCGGTGCGTGGCCGACTGCGAGTCAATGTCGACCCATATTTCTCACGCCTTGTGCTCGGCCCGCGGCTCGGCGCCTTCCTCGATCGTTATCCGGATATCCAGATCGAGATCATCACCCGCAACGAGATCGGCGATCTTGTTGCTGATGGCATGGACGTCGCGGTGCGCTTTGGCGAGCCTGCGCAGAGGTCGCTTATTTCGCGCCTGTTGATGCAGACGCGCGTGATCACCATTGCGGCTCCCGCTTATATCGAGCGACATGGTCGGCCGAGCCGTCCACAGGATTTGAGCGAGCATACCTGTATCCAGTTCCAGGACCCGCTGACTGCAAGGCCTTTCGGATGGGAGCTTCGGTGGGGTGAAGAGGTCGTCTCGATCGAGACCCGCAGCCGCATTTTAGTCAACGATGCCGGCACGACCTTGGCGACCTGCCTTGCGGGGATAGGCATCGCGCAAGTCTTCTCACTCGGGATGGCGGATTATCTGAACAATGGGCAGCTCGTGAACCTCTTTCCCGACTGGTCGGACGAGACATTCCCGCTCTACGCCTTCTATCCCTCGCGTCAGCATGTTCCGGCTAAGGTCAGGGCCTTTATAGATTTCTGCGTCGAGATCATCGAATAGACGGAGGCGCCCCCTCGAGCGCCTCTGCTGGCTTAAGCCGGCCGCGGCTTTCTGGTTCTGGAAGTATCGTCTATGGGGTCCTTTCATGCTTGGGCGGAAGGCGAATTGCTATCTCCGGCCATAAAGCCCTTGTCATATGCGTTCTATGCGGACCGGATACTCGCCGCGCAGCAGCAACGGCTCGAAGCCATTGTCGAAGCGGCCGAGCCGGATCAGCCCGTCCCAGCGATAATCCGCGTAGAACAAGGCCAGGTTACCCCACGGTTTGAAGTAGCAAAGGTCGCCCGGCTGCTCGTTTCCGAAAGCACCGCTGCCTTCTTCTGTCAGCTTGCGCGGCAGATGGACGATCTTTTCGCTCCTGCCGTAGTCCTCGATCTTGAGGTTCAAGGGCAGCATGGAAGCGAGATCGCGCGCCGTCGGATTGTCGGAGAGCGTCGCGGTCAGGGTTAGAGTGTTGAAGCCTATCCTGATTCTGACGTCTGTCGCCTCGGGATCCGCCGAGCCGCGCTCGTCCTGCCCTTGCGCCACAAGAGGTAGAGCGGCGGTCGCCAAGGTTCCGCCTAGCACCGCGCGACGGCTCATGAACTTGGATGTCATCGACATAGCGCGCCTCGCGTCAGACAGGTTGAGCCGTGGGCCGGAACAGGATTTCGTTGATGTCAACATCGTCTGGTTCGTTCACCGCGAAGGCGACCGTTCGGGCGAACGTGTCGGCGCTGATGGCGATTTTACTGACGAACTCCTTGGTGCCCGCCTGGATGTCCTTTTCGCTGATGTGTTCTAGGAGTTCGGTGCTCACCGCGCCGGGTGAAATGATCGTGGTGCGGATGTTGTATGGCTTCACTTCCTTCCGCAGCCCCTCCGAGAGGGCGCGCACGGCGAATTTCGTCGCGCAATAGACGGCGGCACCCGGATCGACCACATGACCATAGACGGAGGACACGTTGATGATGTGCCCCGACTTCTGCGCTTTCATGTGGGGAAGCGCTGCTGCGATGCCGTAGAGCACCCCTTTGATGTTCACGTCGATCATGCGATCCCACTCGTCAACTTTGAGCCGTTCGAGCGGCGCAAGTGGCATCAGGCCGGCATTGTTCAGCATCACGTCGATGCGACCGAACGCGTTGACGGCCGTGTCGACGAGCGTCTTGACTTGATGTTGGTCCGTGACATCGGTTTGGACTGCCGTGGCCTTATAGCCCTTGGCGGACAGCTCCTCAGCCAGCTTAGCGATGCGGTCGCTACGCCGTGCGCCGAGGACGACGGAAGCGCCGCGCTCGGCAAGGTGACGGGCGGTGGCTTCGCCAAGCCCGCTGCTTGCCCCGGTGATGACGACCACTTTGTTTTCGATTCCTTGGGACATGATGATCTCCTGTTGTGAGGTTTCTGAAGGTTCAGGAACGGCGACCGGCGAGTGCGGCGAGGACAGCCGAACCGGCGAGAAGGCAGGCGGCCAGAAGGAAGGGGCTCCACCATCCCGCGGTGTCGAACAGCATGCCGCCAGCGAAAGCACCGCCTGCAATGGCGAGTTGGATCAGCGCCACCTGCAGTCCACCTGCCGCTTCCAATTCACCGGGAACGATAGCGGCCATCCAGGTGTTCCAGGCGACCGGAAGCGGGGTTGAGAAAAATCCCCACATGACGAGCAGGGATGCCGTAACCGCCGCGAACGGCCCGAGAGCGATCAGCAGCAGGGCAAGGACCGCAAGAGCAGCCGGCAGTCCTGCTAGAACGAGCAGGAGATGGCGCCGGGCGACTAAGCCAATGACGGAGGTTCCAGCCAGTCCACCGACGCCAAGGCCGAGAAGCACCATGGACAGAACATTCAATTGCAGTCCGGTGACGCCTTCGAGGAACGGACGAAGGTAAATGGACAGCGCGTTCTGGCCGATGAAGGCGAGAGCGGTCGCCGCCATTCCGATCGCGAATGTGCGATTGCGCAGCAGCCCTAATATTCTGGCCACCGAGACGATTGACGTCGCCGGCATCCTCGGCAGGACGACCAGTTGCCAGACGAGCGCTGCAATTCCGATCGGCACCGTGATGAAGAAGGTTCCGCGCCATCCGATCAACCCGCCAAGAAAACTGCCGAGCGGCGCGGCAAGGACGAGTGCGAATGCGGTGCCACCTTGAAGAAGCGCAATGGCCTTGGGCAGGTCACGGCCCGAAGCCAGGCGTGCCAGAATAGCCGTCGACAGCGACCAGAAGCCGCCGATCGAAACGCCGACCAGGGACCGCCCGACGAGAAAGACAGGGAAGTTGGGTGCGAGGGCAACCGCCAAGCTCGATGCAACAAGAACCGCCGTATAAAGCAGGACGACAGCCTTCCGGTCGATCCTCGCCAGGAAGGCATTGCYGAAAAGGCTGGTGATAACCGCGAAGACTCCCGACACGGTGATCGCCAATCCGGCCTGCCCCTCTGACACAGAGAGGTCCGCGGCGATCGGGGTCAAAAGGCTCACAGGGAGAAATTCCAACCCCACCAGAAGGAAAGTGAGAAGCGAGAGACAGGTCACAGCAGACCATGAGGTCGCCGTGTCGTCCGTCAGTGAGGTCTCATTCAATGTCAACTCGACGGTCATTCACGTTCTCCTGTCCGGTGCCAGATAGATAGCCGGGCTGGTTTTGCGCGACTAGAAGCTATAATCTGAACGTCGTGATGAAGGAGATTCAACAATGCGGCGCGACGAGTTCACGGAAATGCGTGCGTTTCTGGAGGTGGCTCAGGAGCGGAGTTTCACCCGCGCTGCATCAAAGTTGGGAGTCACGCGCTCGGCGCTGAGCCATACGATCAGCGCGCTCGAAGCCCGGCTCGGCGTCCGGCTTCTCTCCCGCACGACGCGTGACGTGGCTCCCACGGCGGCCGGTGCCCGGCTCATGGAAACTATCCAGCCGCATTTCGAGAGCATCGCCGCCGGGATCAGTGCCCTCGGCGCGCTGCGCGACAAACCTTCGGGCACAGTCCGCCTCGTATGTCCCGATGATGCCGTGGAGCTGGTCTTCCGTTCGAGGCTGCCGGCATTTCTACGGGATTACCCCGATATCGCGGTGGAACTCATCATCGACAACGGTTTCACAAATATCGTGGAGCGCCAATTCGATGCCGGCGTGCGGCTCGGCGAAGCGATTGCGCGCGACATGGTGGCCGTTCGCATTGGACCCGATATCTCTTACGCCGTGGTCGGATCACCCGAATATTTTGCAACCCGCACTGTGCCTTCGACCCCGCATGACTTGACGGAACACAATTGCGTCAACCTGCGTCTTCCGACGTCAGGCGCTCTCTATGCCTGGGAGTTTGAAAAGGATGGCCGCGAGTTCAGCGTTCGTGTGGAAGGCCAGCTCGTGATGAGCAACATAGGGCCGGCGATCAATGCCGCTCTCGATGGCGCGGGGCTGTCTTATGTGCCGAGAGACCTCGTCCGGCAATATTGTGACAGCGGTCAACTGAACGAAGTGCTCGCGGATTGGGCGCCAACATTCCAAGGGTATCATCTCTACTACCCCAGCCGGCGCCATCCATCCCCTGCTTTCTCCGCCTTCGTCGAAGCCTTTCGCTACCGGCATCGGTAACCAACACTCATGTCGGGAGGCTCTGCCGGACAACGGGGCGCAACACGCTGCGCCCCTTGCTCATCGACGGTTGCCGAAGGCTGTTACCGTGCGCTGTCGATGATTGCGCCGCCATCTGGGGTAAGGCTGTATCCCGTAATGAATTGGGAATCCTTGCTGGCCAGGAACAGCACCACCGGGGCAATGTCGTCTTCCGGCGAGCCGAAACGAGCGAGGGCGTTCGTTGGGGGAGGAACATCCTTTTCCGCAGCACCCCAGGTGTCCGCGACCGGCAGAACGTTGTTTACGGTGATGTTGTCGGCACCCCATTCGCGTGCGGCCGTGCGAGTCAGCGCGCGCACCGCCTCCTTGGCCATGTTGTACGGACCGTAACCAGCCAACCCCACGGTGCCGGCCATCGAACCGAAATTGATGATCCGCCCTTCTCCACCTTCTCTAAGGTGAGGATAGCAAGCCTGCATGAAGCGTAGATATGCGATCGGCCCGGTGTCGAAGTTCCGTTGCAGTTGCTCGAGCGAAAGGTCGATGACCGAAGACAAGACCGCAGAACCATCGAAAGCATTGTTCACGAGAATGTCGATKCGGCCGTATGCAGCGACAACCTTGTCCACCGCGGCCGTGATCTGATCGGCTTCACCGACGTCGCAGACGACGCCGAGCGCGTTGCCGCCCGCTTCGACGATATCCGCGACAACGCGATCGACGCCTTCGGATGTCCGAGAAAGAATTGCGACCTTCGCGCCTTCGGCCGCAAACAGCTTTGCGGTGGCGCGGCCAATGCCGCGGCTTGCGCCGGTGACAACGGCAACTTTTCCATTGAGTCGACCCATGTGTATCTCCATTTGATAAGGCTTGGGAATCTTCGAGGCGTCAGAGGGCGGCGGCCTTGATGTAAGGGGAAGGGAGGTCGCGGGCGTCGTTCTGCGTCATGAACGACGTGATCAGCAGCGCCAGGCCGATCGCCGCTGGCAGAGCGCCGACAGGTTTTCGAACGCCGATATGCGCGAGACCCGATAGCAGCAGGTGAAAGAAGATGCCGGCATAGGCGAGATCGCTGAGCGGCACGCTGACGCGCGAAAGGATCGCAACCGGGCCGAGGACCTTAGCAATGATCATGAACGGAACGAGGTTGTTCGCGCTGTATCCGAGTTCCGTCAGCGCCTCACGAACCCACTGTTTCTTTGTGGCATACATGTAGGCTGAAGCGAGGTAGAGCACGGATAGAAGTGCCGTGCTGATCCAGTATCCGTAAAATTCAAGCATAGGTTCATCCCTGTCGCTGCCCACGCAGCAACATTCCTCTCGTCGAGTCTGTCGGTTTCTATGCGAGAGGCGCTCCTTTTACTGCGCCCCTGATGCACGGATGGAAAATGTCGTCTAAGATCTATCTTTGCAAGTAGGATGAATTACTTGCAGCTAGTATGGAAAACCAGACTATGGCCGATGGCGAAATCAATATGCATGAGGAGATGCGTCGCGCATTCGCGCTGCTCTCCGGCAAATGGAAGCTGGAAATCATGTGGCTGCTCCATCAGCGGGTCCACCGGTTTGGCGAACTGAGAAAGGCTATTCCAGGCATCACCCAACACATGCTGACGGTGCAACTCCGCGAGCTCGAAGCAGACGGCCTCGTGTCCCGCACCATCTTTGCGGAGGTTCCTCCGCGCGTCGAATATGAGATCACGAAAAAAGCGCGGGGCCTCGGCCCCACCATGGAAGCCTTGACGGCATGGTGGAATGAGTACGGCAAGAGTGTGCCGGTGAAACCGAGCGCACGCGGTCGGAAAGCCAGAGATGGCTGAACTGCCTGGGGAGCGATTGCTACCCTTGCTGCAACCGCTTTGGCGCGATGGCCGACGACAATGAATATATCGCAGCTCGTCCGGCGGCAAATTGGACGGATTATGCGCAGCTCGGTCGGCGCGCATTTTGGATTCTGCGGCAACTCACCGGCAGGTGGACATCCCAAGGATCACATTCACGAAAAACTCGAACCGGACTTGTCCCAGCCTTCCTTGACCGTTTCCATCGCGACGTTCGTCGATGTGCTGGCAACATGGGGCAGTGTCGAGATGCGCTCGCCCAGAACCCGACGGTAGCGGCCGATATCGCGGGTGCGGATCTTTAAGAGATAGTCGAACCTGCCTGCAATCATATGGCACTCTTCGACTTCCCCGATCTTCTTGATGGCATCGTTGAAGCTTTTCAGCGCATGCTCGCGGGTATCGGAGAGTTTCACTTCGACGAAAGCAATGTGGTCGAGCTGCATTTTCGACGGATTGAGGATGGCCTTGAAGCCTTCGATGTATCCTTCGCTGATCAGCCTTTTGAAGCGGATCTGGCATGGCGTCTTCGACAATCCGACACGCGTAGCCAGATCGGTGATCGACAGCCTTCCGTCCTCGGCGAGTGCGGCGAGGATTTTTCTGTCGAACTGGTCCAATTCACTAAAGATGTCAGTTTCTGTGGCCATTTGAACTCTCGATGACGCATTAATAAGTTCATACGGCCTAGAAACTGTAAAAATCAAGTGAGATCGCGATTTGTGGCTGTGATAGATTAGGTGCCGGGCGAAAGAGCGCTGTGATCGGTATCGGCGCCGACTTCAAAACGGGGGATCATACATGCATGACAACGAAGCGGATGATGACCAAAAACCCGACCTGCTCGTTCACTACCGGCCGGTGGCAATAAGGGCTGTGGCGGCGGCACTGACCCTCAAGCGCGACAAGCCGAATGCGCGCTCGCTGCACGAGACGGAATATTCCGGCCCCGCTTTCACGGATGATGAGCATTGGGACGATGAGCCCGCTGTTCCATTTATCCGCTAGACCAAACATCGATTGAATAGGGACTTCCATGTTGAACGCAGCGACCCCCTCCACGCCCTCCCAAGATGCCGTCGACGGCGCGCCGTTCTCCGGCTTTGCCCCACCGATCCGACCGCAATCCCAACTTCGCCAGGCCATCACGGCAGCCTATCGCCGGCCGGAAACCGAATGCCTGCCGCCTCTTGTGGCAGCAGCGCGCGTCTCCGAGGCAAAACGCTATGATATCCGCAGCACGGCCCGCAGCCTGATTGAAGCGTTGCGCGCCAAGCACAAGGGGACCGGTGTCGAAGGGCTGGTGCAGGAATATTCGCTCTCCAGCCAGGAAGGCGTGGCGCTCATGTGCCTCGCCGAAGCGCTGCTGCGCATTCCCGATACCGAAACGCGGGACGCGCTGATCCGCGACAAGATCGCCGAGGGCAACTGGACTTCCCACATCGGCGGCGGAAAATCCATGTTYGTCAACGCCGCCACCTGGGGCCTCGTCGTTACCGGCAAGCTGACTTCGACGGTCAACGACCGAAGCCTGTCGGCAGCGCTGACGCGGCTGATCGCGCGCGCCGGCGAGCCGGTCATCCGTCGCGGCGTCGATATGGCGATGCGCATGATGGGCGAGCAGTTCGTCACCGGCGAAACAATCGCGGAGGCGCTGAAGCGCGCCCGGCCACTGGAAGCACGCGGCTTCCGCTATTCCTACGACATGCTGGGCGAGGCCGCGACGACGGGCGCCGATGCCGAGCGTTATTATCGGGATTACGAAAAGGCGATCCACGCCATCGGCAAGGCGTCGGACGGGCGCGGCATCTATGACGGCCCGGGCATATCGATCAAGCTCTCGGCCCTGCATCCCCGTTACGTGAGGTCGCAGGCCGGCCGGGTGATGAGCGAGCTGCTGCCGAAGCTCAAGGCGCTGGCGGTTCTCGCCAAGACCTATGATATCGGCCTCAATATCGACGCCGAGGAGGCCGATCGGCTGGAGCTTTCGCTTGATCTCCTCGAGGAGCTTTGCTTTGCCCAGGAGCTGACCGGATGGAGTGGGCTTGGCTTCGTCGTGCAGGCCTATGGCAAGCGCTGCCCCTTCGTCCTCGACTACATCATCGATCTGGCACGTCGTTCCGGGCGCCGGATCATGGTCCGTCTCGTCAAGGGCGCCTATTGGGATGCGGAGATCAAGCGCGCCCAGCTGGACGGGCTCGACGACTATCCGGTCTATACTCGCAAGATCTACACCGATGTCGCCTACGTCGCCTGCGCGCGCAAGCTGCTCGATGCTCCGGATGCGGTCTTCCCGCAATTTGCCACCCATAATGCGCAGACGCTCGCCACGATCTATCGTCTGGCGGGTCCTGATTTCACCGTCGGCAAATACGAGTTCCAATGCCTACATGGCATGGGCGAACCGCTCTACGACGAGGTCGTCGGGAAGGAAAAGCTGGACCGGCCCTGCCGCATCTATGCGCCTGTGGGAACCCATGAGACGCTGCTCGCCTATCTGGTTCGACGCCTTCTGGAAAATGGCGCCAATTCCTCCTTCGTGCACCGCATCTCCGATCCGAATGTCTCGGTCGAGGCGCTGATCGCCGATCCCGCCGAAATCGTCGCGGCCATGCCTGTCGTTGGCACGCCCCACGTGCAGATCGCCTCGCCAAAGGCTCTTTACGGCAACGCCCGGGCCAATTCCGATGGTCTCGATCTCTCGAACGAGGCCACCCTTTCGGATTTGGCTGAGGCGCTCACTTCTACGGCTGCTGCCCCGTGGCATGCGCTTCCCCTCCTTGCCGACGGCTCTACCGATGGGGTGACACGCGATGTTCTCAATCCTGCCGATCACCGGGATGTCGTCGGCACGGTGACCGAAGTGAAGGTCGAGGAGGCAGCGCGCATCGTCCGCATGGCTGCGGAGCACGCGCCGCAATGGGCCGCAGTGCCGCCGGCCGAGCGTGCCGCCTGCCTGGAGCGGGCGGCCGATATCATGCAGGCCCGCATCAAGGTGCTGATGGGCATCGTCATGCGCGAGGCCGGCAAATCTGCCGCTAATGCCGTCGGTGAAGTGCGTGAGGCGATCGACTTCCTGCGCTACTATGCCGAACAGGCCCGCAAGACCCTCGGCCCCTCGCATGCGCCCCTCGGTCCGGTCGTCTGCATCAGCCCGTGGAATTTCCCGCTGGCGATTTTCACCGGACAGGTCGCCGCAGCGTTGGTGGCCGGCAATCCCGTGCTTGCGAAACCTGCCGGCGTCACGCCGATCATCGCTTCGGAGAGTGTGAAAATCCTTCACGAGGCGGGCGTGCCGGTCGGTGCCTTGCAGTTCGTGCCCGGCAGCGGCCGCCTCGGCGCCGGCATGGTCGGGGCTCCGGAAACGGCAGGCGTCATGTTTACCGGGTCGACCGAAGTTGCCCGCATGATCCAGGCGCAGCTGGCGGAACGGCTGTCAGCAGGCGGCAAGCCGATTCCGCTGATTGCCGAAACCGGTGGCCAGAACGGCATGATCGTCGACTCCTCGGCATTGGCCGAGCAGGTGGTGGCCGACGTCATTGCGTCTGCCTTCGACAGCGCCGGTCAGCGCTGCTCGGCGCTCCGGGTTCTCTGCCTTCAGGACGATGTCGCCGACAGGACCCTCAATATGCTGAAGGGCGCCTTCCGCGAGCTGACGATCGGCCGGACCGATCGGCTGAGCATTGATGTCGGCCCAGTCATCAACGATAGCGCAAAGACGGAGATCGACCAGCATATCGAGCATATGCGCGGCTTGGGCCGCAAGGTGGATCAGCTGCCGTTGCCCGAAAGTGCGGCGGCGGGAACGTTCGTTCCGCCGACGATCATCGAAATCAAGTCGCTGTCGGACCTGACGAGGGAGGTCTTCGGACCGGTTCTGCATGTCATCCGCTTCAAGAGAAACGGGCTCGACCGTCTGATCGACGACATCAACGCATCGGGTTATGGTCTCACATTCGGGCTTCACACCCGGCTTGATGAAACGATCGCGCATGTGACCAGCCGGATCAAGGCCGGAAACCTCTACGTCAACCGCAACATCATCGGCGCCGTCGTCGGCGTGCAGCCATTCGGCGGCCGCGGCCTGTCGGGAACGGGTCCGAAGGCCGGCGGTCCGCTCTATATCGGCCGGCTGGTGCAGCGTGCGCCCGTGCCGCCGCAGCAGGACTCCGTTCATACGGACCTCGCTCTTCGTGACTACATCGTCTGGCTCGACAAGAAGGGCTTGTCGGGCGAGGGGGAAGTGGCGCGTGGATATGCAAGCCGCTCGGCACTCGGGCTCGAACGTGAACTCACCGGTCCGGTCGGCGAACTCAATCTCTACGCGCTCCATCCCCGCGGTCGTATTCTCCTCGTGCCGCAGACGGAGGGCGGGCTTCACCGCCAGATCGCCGCAGCCCTATCGACCGGCAACCACATCGTCGTGGACGCGGGTTCCCTATCGAAATCAGTCCTGGCGGACCTTCCGGCGGCTGTCGCCGGCCGGATTTCCTGGACATCGGATTGGGAAAAGGACGGGCCGTTCTCCGGTGCCCTCGTCGAAGGGGATCGCGACAGGGTTCTTGCCGTCAATCAGAAGATCGCTCACCTGCCCGGTCCGCTTCTGCTGGTCCAGGCCGCGACGGTCGAGGAATTGGCGAGCGATCCCGAAGCCTATTGCCTCAATTGGTTGCTGGAGGAAGTGTCGACGTCGATCAACACCGCGGCTGCCGGCGGCAATGCAAGCCTCATGGCCATCGGCTGAGTGACAAGACGAGGGCGCAGAAAATGCGCCCTCGGCCGCATATTGCATGCGCCGATGAAACTCGAGACGGAAAAGAGGCCCTCCTCCGGGGGTCAATCTCGATACGTCGGCCTATAAGGGCGTCGGGCGGCGGCGATCCCGTCGCGACACGGGCCTGCAGAGTCCGCGCGGAGCCCGATCTCCTTTCCCATACCGGCGGGGCTTACTGAGCGCTGCATGACCCGAAGCGTGTCATCCCAGTCATTTGCGTAGACGATTCACCTCATGCAGGTGGAGGGAGGTTCAGTCGAAGAAGCCCGCATCCTCTTCCCTGAGATATCTCCTGGCCGCTTCGGCGTCGATATCGAGGCCCAGCCCCGGCGCTTCCAGTAGGTCCACCATGCTGTCCTTCACGATCTGCGGCGGCAAGCCGATTACCAGATCCTCCCACCAGGGGTCGGAGGCGCTCGGATATTCGAACGCGATGTAATTTGCCGGCAATGTGGCGCAGACGTTGATCAACGCGCCGAGCCCCAGCAGGCCGTTGGCGGTGCCGTGCGGTGCCATCAGGATCGAGTGCATGTAGGCGTGCTCGGCGACCCATTTGAGCTCGGCAATGCCGCCAATATCGGCTGGATCGGGGCCGATGACGCGCACCGCCTGCGTCTCGATCAGTTCCTTGAAATTGTGTCGCAGGTAGATCTGCTCACCAGTGTGGATTGGCGTCGAGGTGGAGGTTGTCAGTTCCCGATAGGCCTGCGGATTGACCCACGGCACGTAGTCGCCAGTCAGCATGTCCTCGAGCCACATCAAATTGTACTTCTCGACGGCGCGAGCGAACTTGATCGCATCGGGCAGCATCCAGCCCGGGCCGCAGTCGAGCGCCAGGCTGACTTTGTCGCCCAGCACTTCCTTCATCGCGATCACGCAGTCGAGCATGTGATTGAAACCGCGCTCGCTGATCATGCCCTGATCCATCGCGCCGTGATAGCCGGCCTTCTTCTGCGTCACGCCGTAGTGGAAGTCCTCGATGGTGTCCTTCATGTTGGAGTGGAACGAGATTCCTTGCTTGACCATGAAGAAGTTCTGCGGCTGCTCCATCATCCATTTGACGTCAGCGGCGTAATCCTCCGGCCGGTCGCCCGTGCGTTTCTGGCGAATCGAGCCATTGTAGACGCGCACCTTGTCGCGCACCTTGCCGCCGAGCAGTTTATAGACGGGCACGCCCGCGGCCTTGCCGGCAATATCCCACAGCGCATGCTCAATAGCGCTCACCGCCGCGCCGTACGGCTTGAAAGAGCCGCGTTGGCGGATCTTCAGCATGACTCTCTCGACGTCGGTCGGGTTCTCGCCGATCAGCGCCTCGCGGAAATGCAGCACAAAGGGCTTGAGGTAGGACTTGGTGAATTCGACTTCACCCAAGCCATGGAGGCCCTCGTCCGTCACGATGCGGACGATCGGGTGTTTGCCGATAACGGCACAGCGGAGGTCGGTGATCTTCATCTTCGGTCCTTTTGCCTCAGCTCCAGGTGCGATCCCAGGAATACTCATCGTCCCAGCGATCCGTGGGCTGCCAAATGCCGGTGACACCCGGCTGCAGATGCTGCGAGATCACCTCGTCGACGACATCGTCAATCCCCAGGCCCGGCTTGTCCGGAACAGTGATAAAGCCGTCCTTCACCAGTGGCTTGGGAAGGCCGGTGACGATATCGTCCCACCAGTCGACATCGACAGAGTGGTATTCGAGCGCCATGAAGTTTTCGGTCGCGGTCGCGACATGGGCCGCGGCCATGGCGGCGATTGGACTTTCTGCCATGTGGATGGCCATGGCGACACCATGGTCCTGCGCCATATCTCCGATCTTTTTGGTCTCGAGGATGCCGCCGCTGGTGAGCAGGTCTGGGTGGATAACGGAGAGGCCGCCGCTCTTGAGCAGAGGCTCGAAGCCCTCCTTGAGGTATATGTCCTCGCCGGTGCAGATCGGCACCGTAGTGGCGTCCTGCAGTTGTCGGTACTGCTCGGTATACTGCCATGGGATCACATCCTCGAGCCAGGCTGGCACGTATTTTTCAATTCGCCTGGCAAGGCGAATGCCGTTCTGCACTGAGATGTGGCCGATGTGGTCGATGGCGAGCGGAATATCCATGCCGATGACCTCACGAACCTCGGCAATGTATTGCTCAAGGAAGTCGAGGCCCTTGTCGGAAAAGTGGAGGCCGGTAAACGGGTGCGGGACATTATGCAAATCGTACGCAGCGTTGCGGACGCGCCGCTCTTCAATGGTCTTCAGCGGGCCTCGGCCGGGGTGGTCGCGGTACCCTTCAAGTGAGCCGGCAGGAGACACGACCGCACCGGGCACATCCGCGATCTGCATCAGCCCCAGATCCATCTTGAGAAAGGTGAACCCAAGCTCCATGCGTTGCTTGAGGCGCCTGCCGGTCTCGGTGCCGCTCGGCACCGTGGCGTCGGTGTCGCAGTAGACGCGCACTTTCTCCCGAAACCGGCCGCCGAGCATCTGGTAGATGGGGACGCCATAGGCCTTGCCGGCAAGATCCCACAACGCGATTTCAACCGCCGATACGCCGCCGCCTTGCCGGCCGTGCCCGCCGAACTGCTTGATCCGGCGAAACAGGCGGTCGATGTTGCAAGGGTTCTCGCCAAGCAGCCGGCTCTTCAGCATCAGCGCGTAGGTGGCGCTGGCGCCGTCGCGCACCTCGCCAAGCCCGACGATGCCCTGGTTGGTGTAAATCTTGAGCAGCACCGAGGTGAACGGCGCGCCGACAATTTCAGCTACCCGCATGTCGGTGATGCGAAGGTCGGACGGCTTGGAATGCGTGTTCACCCGATTGAGCGCCTCGTCGGCTCCATCTGCCTCTGGCATTATTTATCCTCGTTCTGGTCGGCGGGGCTCGTCGCCGCGCACCGCTGCGGCGGCGTAGTGCGTTGCTAGCTAGTCCAGCTCTATCTCGTGGCTTTGAAGGTAGTCGCGGTTCATTTCAACGCCGAGACCAGGCTTGGGCGTAAGCTTGAGGCTGCCGTTCGAAACATCGAGTGGTCTGTCGATGAGGTGATCGTATTTGCCCAGGTTCCACTCTGACGTTTCGAGTTTGTAGAAATTAGGAACGGTCATCATCACCTGCGCTCCCGCAACCACGTTGATCGGCCCTGCGGCGTCATGCGGCGAGACCGGGATGTAGTAGGCTTCGCATAGGGCAGAAATCTTCTTGAGTTCGGTAATGCCGCCGGTCCAGGTGACATCAGGCATGATGTAGTCGGCGAGCCTGTTTTCGAGCACCGGCACGAAATCCCACTTCGTGTGGCCGCGCTCGCCCCATGAGATAGCGGCGCTGACCTTCTCACGGACCTGTCTGAGAGCGTTGAGGCTCTCCGGTGGACAAGGCTCCTCGAACCAGTCGATCTGACCAGCTTCCTCGAGGCTCCGACAAAGGCGAATGGCGGTGGGAACGTCGAACCGGCCATGCGCATCGATGAGGATGTCGACATCAGAGCCCGCCGTTTCGCGGATCAGAGCCGTGAGTTCGGCGGCCTCGCGCTCATCCTTGCGGGTCATGCTGCCATCGAGGTAGCCGTCCCGCTGTTCGCGAGGCTGTCCATCGGCGGTGCGGCCCTGGTGGGGGAAAGGATCGAACTTGAGCGCAGTGTGGCCGGACTCGACGATGTCTCGAATTTCCCGGACTACGGCCTCCTTGCTGGTGAACTTGGCTTGGTTGGGATGGGTGTAGAGCGCGATTTCATCGCGGACCGGTCCGCCCAATAGCTCGTAAATCGGCTGACCAAGAACTTTGCCTCGGATGTCCCAAAGGGCGATGTCGATGGCGCTTACGCATTCGACGGCGGCGCCGCGACTGCCCATGTAGGTGAAGCTGCGGAATATCTTGTGCCACAGATACTCGATACGCGCCGGGTCCTCGCCTGTTACAGCGGCACCGATCTGCCGCAGGATCGTGCAGAGGGCGCGATTGGCGAGCCTTGTCGTGGTGGTGATCTCTCCCCAGCCGCTCACCCCCTCGTCGGTCGTCACCTCAACGAACAGATACTCTCCCCAATAAGAAGCATCGGATCTGATTAGCCACGGCCGGACGCTGGTGATTTTCATCTCAACTGCCTTTACTGAAATGGTCGGGATAACGATATTCCAGGCTATGTATTCTATCCTGCCCGAGCGGCGTTACGCGCGCGCATGTGTTCGAGGATGTGCCGGCCGGAGCCCTCGACATGGCGTGCAATGAGTTCGGCTGCCTCGTTCGCATTTCCCGCTTTGACATGCGCGATGAGCTCGCGATGCTCGCTAAGGATCGCGGCACGCCGGGCGAGCGTGAAGTTGAAACGCCGGCTCACGGCTCGAAGCACTTCGCGATGCTTCCACCAAAGCTCGGCGGCATGGCGGTTGTAGTGCTTTTGGTACATTACGGTGTGAAAGGCGGTGTCCAGCTCGCTGTGCCTGAACGTGTCGGCGAAGTCGTTGTCTTCGATCAGGCCTTGGATGCGTTCGAGTTCAGCAATGTCCTCGACGGTGGCCATATTCACGAACCATCGCGTCAGTGCCGGCTCGATCAAGACTCCTATCTCGTAGATGTCCCGAACAAAATCCTGATCTATGGGCCGCACGCGCGCGCCGCGGTTGGGAACGAGGGTGACAAAGCCTTCCCCGCGCAACAGTTGCAGAGCCTCGCGCACGGGGTTGGTTGAGGTGCCGTGGCGCCGGGCGAGGTCGGTGACCACAAGCCGCTCGTTGGCAGCGAGCCGCCCTTCGATGATGTCTTCCCTGATCAGTTGATAAAGCGAGGCGCCCTCGCTGGAGGCCCCGATAGCGTCGATCCCTTCGGGTGGCATTGCTTTAAAATCGCTTGTTCCGGCCAAGACGGTCCCCAATCAATACACATATTGCTCGGATATCATGCGAAGCTTCCATAAACAATGTACGATTTCTTTGATTGACAGACAATCTTCAATCTGAAAACGTATGATTAGGTCGAAGGGATACATTAGGTGGAAAGTCCCGCGGCCGGGGAGCAAAGACCGCTCGCCTCGACGCAGAGCGGCATGGGAGAACCTGGAGGATACCTTATGACGAGGATTTCACTCGGCCGTGCGGTACTGCGCGGCACTGTCTGCACTGCTTTGATGGTATCGTTGATGTCCGCGTCCGCGCTGGGTGCGCCGGTCGACTTGAGCAAGTGGTCGCCGCAATATGTGCGCTCCATTGCCGGCACAGAGGATTTTGACACGGCCGCCGATTGCGCCAAGGTCACCCCGCTCGACTACAAGGGGCGACTGACGTTCTGGTATCAGGGCGTCTTCGAGGGCGACCCCGACCTCCTGCGCCAGTATTACAAGGAGTTCTTCGAGACCTTCCGCAAAACCTATCCAAACATCCAGCTTGAGGAACAAGCCCTCACCTATAACGACCTGCTGGACAAGTTCCGGACCGCGCTCCTTGGCAATGCAGCGCCCATGGCGGTCCGCCTGCAAATCCTGGGCGGCACCGAGTTCGCCTCAAAGGGCTATTTGCAGCCGCTCAAACCCGAGGATGTAGGGTATTCGACCGAGGATTTCTGGCCCGGCGCAATGAAGGCTGTAACCTGGGACGGGGTGACCTACGGCATTCCAACCAACAACGAGACGATGGCGTTCATCTGGAACGCCGACATCTTCAAACGTGCAGGCCTCGATCCGGACAAGGCTCCGGCAACCTGGGACGACGTCGTCAAGGATTCCCAGCAGATCCACGACAAGCTCGGCATTGCCGGTTACGGCCTCGTAGCTCGCAAGAATGCCGGCAATACGCCGTATCGCTTCATGCCGCAGCTGTGGGCCTATGGCGGCGGCGTCTTCGACGAAGCTACCGCCAACCCGACCTATAAGAAGGTCGAGCTCAATAGCCCGCAGAGCAAGGCGGCGCTGCAAGCCTCGTACGATATGTATGTTCGCGACAAGTCGGTTCCGGTTTCGGCGCTCACCAACCAGCAGGCCGACAACCAGCCCCTCTTCCTCGCTGGCCAGCTCGGCATGATGATCTCGCACCCGTCCGACTACAACGTCATGCTCGACCTGCAGAAAAAGGCGACGGGTACCGACAAGGACAAGGCGCAGACCGTCATCGACAACATGCGCTACGGTCTGATTCCGACTGGCCCCGACGGCAAGCGTGCCGTCGTGTTTGGCGGTTCCAACATTCACATCCTGAAGCCCGAATATGTCGAGGGCGGCAAGGTAGACGAGCCGGCTGCAAAGGCTATCATCTGCATGTGGACGAGCCCTGAATGGTCGCTGAAGATGGCCTATGCCGGCTCGAACCCGGGAAACCTTAACGGCTTCAAGACCAAATGGATGAAGGAACGCCTGGACAAAATCAAGTTCCTTGATGTCACGACTTCGATGCTGCCATACGGTATCCCGTTCCCGGCGCTGCCACAGTCGCCCGAGATCATGAACATCATCGTCCCGGACATGCTGCAGAATGCCCTGACCGGAGCCATGACGGTCGACCAAGCAGCGGATGACGCAGCCAAGAAGGTGAAAGACCTGATGGACGGCGGACTCTAGTCCAAGCCTGACGATCTGACCGGCTGCGCCTCGATTGCAGCCGGTTTGTTCCCAAGAATAAGGGCAGGGCACAGTGACGATCTTGACTGGCAAGGCCGAGGCTCGCCGAAGACTGCAACCCGACGGGTCCAGCGTGCTGCGAAAAATTTGGGAGCATCGCGCTGACTACGCGTACGTGCTTCCTGCGATCGCTGTGATGCTCATCGTCATAGCCTATCCGATCTATTATACGATCGAGCTGTCGTTCTTCAATACGCCGCCGGGCCTGCAGCTCCGGGACAAGACTTTCATCGGCCTCGGCAACTACACCGCCATCCTCACAAGTCCGGTGTTCTGGACGGTCACCTCGAACACTCTTATCTGGACACTGGGATCCACTTTCATCTCATTTGTCCTGGGGTTTGCCAGCGCCCTGGCGCTCCATCGCGACTTTGTCGGCCGTGGCATCCTGCGCGCCGTCCTGATCATTCCCTGGGTTATCAGCGCGGTCGCCGCGTCCTATATCTGGAAGTGGATCTACCATTCGGACTTTGGGATTATCGGCGCGGTGCTGGTCGGCCTCGGATTGGCCGACAGGCCGCCGAATTTCATCGACAGCGTCAGCACAGTGCTGCCCTCCCTGATCGTCGTCAATATCTGGCGGGAGTTTCCGTTTGCCATGATCATGATGATGGCTGGCCTGCAGACGGTTCCCGATCAGTTGCTGCGCGCCGCAAAAGTTGACGGAGCCAATGCATGGCAGCGGTTCTGGCACGTCACCTTCCCGCACTTGAGAAACGTCTCGACGGTGACGATCCTCCTGCTGGCAGTGGCCAACTTCAATTCATTCATCATCCCTTGGATCATGACCGGCGGCGGGCCGTCGAACGCATCACATATCTGGATCACCCACATCTATGAGCTCGCCTTCGGCCGCCAGCGCTGGGGGGTAGCATCGGCCTATTCGGTGCTGCTGTTCCTGATCCTGATGTCGCTCGGCTACTTCTACGTCCGTGCGCTAAGCGGTAACGAGCGGAAGGATGGGAGCGCATGAGCACGATTGCCGAGACTGCTCCTCGAGGCAAGGCCCGTCGCCGTATACGCATCGACGGATGGCGGTGGGGCGGACGCATCTTCCTCGTGTTCATGCTGCTTTACACCGCGTTGCCGATGATCTGGATGCTGATCACCTCGATCAAGTCCGGCTTCGCGGCCATGCAATTCCCGCCGCAATGGTGGCCTGACCAACCCACCCTTGCCAGCTACCAGAAGCTGCTCGATCCGCAAAACAGCGTTGGCCAGGACTTCCTCCGCTTCTTCTGGAACAGCCTTTTCGTCTCCACCGCCACGACCATCCTTTCGGTCATCGTGGCAGTTCCTGCGGCCTACGCTTTTTCGCGCTTCACCTTCCCGGGCCGAAACTTTCTGTTCTTCGCCGTCTTGCTTCGCAACATGTTCCCGGCCGTGATCTTTCTCGTGCCGCTCTTCATCCTGATGCGCGCGATCGGGCTGGTGAACACGCATGCGTCGCTCATCCTCACCTACCTCACATTCGGCCTGCCGCTGGCGATCTGGCTCCTCAAGGGCTTCTACGACAACATCCCGGTGCAGCTCGAGCAGGCGGCGCGCATCGACGGAGCGACGCGGTTCCAGGCCTTTGTCCTGATCGTGATGCCGCTCTCGGCGCCAGGAATCATCGCCACGGCGATCTATGCCTTCATCGGCGCGTGGAACGAGTACATCTACGCCTACACCTTCCTCTCCAAGAACGACCAGTTGACACTGCCGGTCGGCATCCAGCGCTTTTTCTCGGAAAATACGACGGACTTTCCGGGCCTGATGGCGGCCAGCTTTATGATGAGCGTGCCCGTCGTGGTCCTGTTCCTCGTCCTGCAACGATACTTCGTACGCGCCCTTACAGAAGGCGCAGTCAAGCACTAGAGGAGTTGCCGGTGGCCCACGTGGTCCTCAAAGATCTGGTCAAGACCTATGGCAGCTTCAAAGCTGTCAACAATGTTTCGCTGACGGTCAACGACGGCGAATTCGTTGCGCTCGTCGGCCCTTCAGGCTGCGGCAAGACGACCACGCTCAATCTGGTAGCGGGGCTGATCCCCATCACATCGGGCGACATCGTCATCGGCGACCGGGTGGTCAACGACCTCGACCCMAAGGACCGGGACATCGCAATGGTGTTCCAGAACTACGCACTCTATCCGCAGAAATCGGTCTACAAAAATCTGGCGTTCCCGCTGCAGATGCGCAAACTGCCAAGGGACGAGATCGACAAGAAGGTCAAGGAAGCAGCGCGAGTGCTCGACATGACGCAGTTGCTCGAGCGCAAGCCACGCGAACTTTCGGGCGGGCAACAGCAGCGCGTGGCGCTCGGCCGTGCCCTCGTTCGCGATCCGGCGGTATTCCTGATGGATGAACCACTCTCCAACCTTGACGCGAAGCTGCGCGTGCAGATGCGCTCAGAGATCAAGCGCTTCCACCAGGACCTCAAGGCAACGATCATCTATGTGACGCACGACCAGCTCGAAGCCGTGACCATGGCCGACAGGATGGCGGTGATGAACGGCGGCTACCTGCAGCAATACGATTCACCGGCGCAGGTCTTTGCCCATCCGGTGAACATGTTCGTCGCCAGCTTCGTCGGCAGCCCGGCGATGAGCCTTGTTCCGCTGGAGGCGTCAACGGCAAGCGGCAACACTGTGTTGACCAGCGCGGAGGGCTGGCGCCTCGAGCTCTCGCCAGAAAACGCTCAGAAGGTCTCAAGGGCAACAACCAAGAAGGTTGTGCTCGGCGCACGTCACTCGACGATCAAGCTGCACAAGAGTGCGATGCCTGGAAGCGTCCCGGCCAAGGCCTACACGGTGGAGCCGACCGGAGACGTCACCTTCGTCCAGGCGTTTCTTTCCGGCGCCATCGTCAACGTCAGCGTGCCGCCGACCATTGCCGTTGCGCCCGACGAGCAGATTTGGCTCGAGTTCGACCAAGAGCGGATGCATCTGTTCGACGGCGAAACAGAAATGGCCCTCAAGGCCAACTGAGATCAAGCGGATGCGTGTGAAACGAGGGCGTGGATGACTACGAAGCTTAAAATCACGGCGATCAAGCCCTATCCGGTATGGGTAGGAACGCGCAACCAGATGCTCGTCAAGGTCGAGACTGACAACGGCATCTTCGGCTGGGGCGAGAGCGGCTTGAGCGGTCGCGAGAAGGCCGTGGCCGGCGCGATCGAGCACTATCGCGAGTTTCTCATCGGCCGCGACGCGATGCAGATTGGTCGGATCTGGCAAGAAGTCTATCGTAGCCAATACTTCGAAGGCGGGCGCGTTCTGCAGGCGGCGATTTYCGCCATCGACATTGCCCTTCACGACATCAAGGGCAAGGCGTTGGGGGTGCCGGCCTACGACCTGCTGGGCGGCAAGCAGCGCGACCGCATTCCTACCTTCGCCTCGACCGGTGACGAGGCCGAAGGCGATGTTGCCATCGAACGAGCCCGCGAACTACGCGCACAGGGGTGGCAGGCGATCCGCTTCTTTCCCATCGGGCAAAACAGCAAGGACATCTTTGAGCCGCGCGAATCGATCGGCACTACCGCAAGCATGCTAAACAAGGCGCGCGAGGCGCTGGGCGACGACGTCGTCCTCGGCATCGACTATCACCATCGGCTGTCGGTGGCAGAGGCGGCGAGCTTCTGCAACAAGCTCGGCCGTGGCGTGCTTGATTTCCTCGAGGAGCCGATACGGGACGAGACACCCGAGGCCTACGAATCCCTGCGCACGATGACCGACATCCCGTTCGCCATCGGCGAGGAATTTGCCAGCAAGTGGCAATTCCTGCCCTACATCGAGCGCGGCATCCATCAGTTCAACCGGCTCGATGTTTGCAATGTTGGCGGGCTCACCGAAGCGATGAAGGTGGCTGGCTGGAGCGAGGCGCACTATGTGGACCTGATGCCGCACAATCCCCTCGGCCCAGTCTGCACGGCCGCAACCATCCATCTCGCCGCCGCGGTTCCGAATTTCGCTTGGCTCGAGACCAGGGCGCCCGAAGCAAAGCTGGGCTTCGATAATTCCGACTTCTTCCCCGTGCAGCCACGGCTCGACGGCCCCGACTATCCGGTCAGCGATCTGCCGGGGCTCGGCGTCGAGGTCAATGAAGAGGCGGTCAAGGCGGAGAGCTTTCGTTTCTGGGAAGCGCCTCACCTGAAGCGCCGCGACGGTTCTGTCACCAACTGGTAGTTTCATCCACCGGAGTCTAAAATGACCCATACTCCCGACATTACGCGACCGCCCAAAGACCTGATCGACGCACTGAAGGAAATTGGCGCCGCGACGGTTGCCGGCACGCTTGGCCACATGGGCTTCCGCAATCCGCACATGGTCGGTCCCGTGCCGCAGAACCGCGGGAAGTCGATCGTCGGTCCGGCGCTGACGCTCCAGTTCATGCCGCAGCGGCCGGACCTCTTCACCGAGGGAGAATATGCCGATCCGGAGACGCAGTTGCACCGGCACGTGCTCTATCACGCGCAGGAGGGCGATGTGGTCGTGGTCGACGCGCGCGGCGACATGAGCTCGGGCGTCTTTGGCGATATGATGTCGACGTATTTCAAAGGCAGAGGCGGCGCTGGCATCGTAATCGACGGGTGCATGCGCGATCGGCCCAATGTCGAGAAGCTAGATCTCCCCCTATGGCTGCGCGGCTGGACTCCCAACTACCATGTGCAGACCAGCATCTATCCCAATGCCGTCAACGTTCCGATTGCCTGCGGCGGTGTCACGGTCATCCCCGGCGACATCATCGTCGCCGACGACGACGGGGTGGTGGTGCTTCCAGTCGCAATGGCCTCGAAGGTCATCGAAGAATCGCAAAAGCATCACGATTGGGAGGAGTTCTCGCGAGCGAAGCTTATGGAGGGCGGGTCGTTGCAGCGCTACTATCCGCTGCATGACGATGCCCGCGGAGAGTACGAAGAGTGGCGCAAAACAAACCGCTTGGAGAACCGAAGTTAGCCTTTCGATTACCGGAGGCGGGCGGCGACCTGCCGCATCGACTTGCGCACCGCGTCGAGAAAGGCTGGCGTTCTCCCTCAATTGCCAGCGGAACGTCGAGCAGTGCGCGTAATATCCGCTTGACAAAACGCGTCCTCTGCCACTATTGGGTAATCGRTAACCCAAGGAGGATGGTGAAGATCGTGGCAGTCTCGCTTTCTGACATCGCGGAACGTGCGGGCGTCTCGGTAAAGACGGTTTCGGGCGCATTGCACGGCGGCTCCGCCCGCATGTCGGACGATACGCGCCAGAAGATCAAGGCCATTGCGGAAGAACTCGGCTACGTGACCAACCTTGCGGCGCGTGGCGTTCGTCAGGGCTGGCTGCCGCTGGTCGGCGTCGTCTCCGACGGCCTCATCACTTCGCCCTTCGCCACCGAGATCGTGCGTGGCCTCGACGGGGCGGCCCGCAGCGCCGGCATGGCGGTCTTTGCGGTCAACCACAGAAGCGGCCAGTCTATCGGCTCGGTGCTCGACGAGGTGCAGCAGTTCCGGCCGCGCGCCGTTGCTTATGCCGCCATGTACCACAAGCATGTCGCCCTGTCGGACAGGTTGGCGGGCGCCGTCGGCGTCATGATCAACTGCCGCGAGGCTGCCGGCCGCGTCACCGCGCTGGTGCCGGACGAAGAGGGCGGCGCGCGGGAGATCGTGCATTATCTGCTCGTCGCCGGCCGCCGACGCATCGCCTTTATCAACCTGCCGGGCATTCTCGCTGGCACGCTGCGCGAGGTGGGGTTTCGTGCGGCGCTTGAGGAGGGGGGCATCGACCCCGTCGGCGTGTTGCCGGCGGTGCGCCGCAGCGTCTACAGCGACCGCGCGCCAAGCCTTGTTGCCTCTCATGTGGAGGCGCTTCTGAAATCCGGTCAACGGCCGGACGCCATCCTGTGCGGTAATGACCGCGTGGCGATGGAAGTCTATGCGGCGCTCGCCCGCGCCGGCCTTCGCATTCCGGATGATATCGCGGTGGCAAGCTTCGACAACCAGGTCGAGCTTGCCTCGCGGCTGGACCCGCCGTTGACGACGATGGCCCTGCCGCACCGCGCCATGGGCCGCCTTGCCATGGAGATCCTCCTGGCCGAGCAGCCCGAACCGCCGCATCTGCGGAAACTGCCGTTCCATCTGGTCGAACGGGCATCCGTCTGAACATCGAATAGTGTCTAACAGGAGGAGAATATCAATGAGCATTTCAATGGGTAATCGTTTACTTTATGCACTCCTAGCGTCCGCCGCGCTGGTCGCAACCGCCGGTTTTGCCGAGGCGAAGACTGTCATCCACGTTATGCACCAGGGCGATCCCGGCTGGGTGAAGGCCTATGGCGACGTTGCCGCCCGCTTCGAGGCCGCCAATCCTGATGTCGACATCGAGATGATCTACGCGCCGCACGATGCCTATAACGAAAAGTTCAGCGCCGCCGTCATGGCCAAGCAGTTGCCCGATATCATGGAACTCGATGCTCCGTTCCTCGCCAATTATGTCTGGTCCGGCTATCTGCAGGCCGTCAAGCCGCTCATTGACAAGGACCTGCTCGATGACATGACGGATTCGAATATCGCCCAGGGCACCTATCCGATCGACAAGGACCTCTATGCGATCGGCCTAACCGACTCCTCGGTCGTGCTCTACGGCAATAAGAAATATCTTGAAGCCATTGGCGCCCGCATTCCGAAATCGGTCGACGATGCCTGGACCCGCGAGGAATTCGAAGGCTATCTCGAAAAGCTTTCCAAGCTTGAAGGCGTGAAGTGGCCGATCGACACCTTCCGAGGTTACGGCATCAAGACCGAGTGGATCACCTATGCCTACGGCCCCCTGCTCGAAAGCGCCGGCTGCGACCTGATCGACCGCAAGACTTGGAAGGCCAGCGGCACGCTCGATGGCGAGCCCTGCGTCAAGGCGCTGACGATGATGCAGGACTGGGTGAAGAAGGGCTGGGTCGTACCGACTTCGTCGGGCACCAACCAGTTCTACGCCGAGGGACAGCCGGCCGCGCTCGCCATGGGCGGCCACTGGTTCTACGCGGAGGCATCGGCAGCGATGAAGGACAATATCGTCGTCATGCCGCTGCCAAAGATCGGCGACAAGGGCGTGAGCCCGAACGGAACCTGGATCTGGGGCATTTCCGCGACCTCGGAAAACCCTGAGATCGCCGGCAAGTTTCTGAGCTTCCTGCTGAAGGACAAGGAGTACCGGGAGTACGCCAAGACCCAGTCCGCCTATCCGGGCCTGAAAAGCTTCGCCGCCGAATCCCCGCTCTATGCGGAAGGCGGTCCGCTCGCCATCGCCTTTGAGCAGGCTTCCAAGACCGCGATCGCCCGTCCGCCGCACCCGGCCTATCCGACGATCACCTCGGCCTTCATGCAGGCCGTCGACAAGATCTTCAACGGCGGTGACGCGCAGGAAGCGCTGACGGCCGCTGCCAAGAAGATCGACGAGGATATCGAGGACAACGCCGGCTACCCGCCCTTCGACGAGCAGCAGTAAGGGGTTTTGACGGGGCCGGCTCGTCCTGCCGGCCCTGGACCATCTCGGGAGGATAACCGATGAGGAGGAAACAATGACTTTGCAACAGGCCTCCACGCCCGCTTTGCGGCGTCCGGCGAAACGCCGCGACAAGCGGCGGCTCTGGCAGGAAATGGCGATGATCGCGCCTGCCGTTCTGCTTCTGGCGATATTCCTGATCGCGCCGTTCCTCTTGTCCTTCTGGACGGCGATGACCAATCAGCCGCTCGTGCCGCGCCCGACGCCGGTGCGCTTCGTCGGCCTGCTGAATTTCGAGCGCGTCTTCACCGATCCGCTGTTCTGGACCTCGCTGTGGAACGTTACGCGCTTCACCATCTGGGTGCTGCCGGTGCAGTGCGGCCTCGCCTTCCTGACCGCGCTACTCTTGCACCAGAAGCTGCCGATGCAAAACCTGCTGCGCGGCCTGTTCTTCCTGCCGGCGATCACCTCCATGGTGGTGGTCTGCGTCATCTGGGGCACGCTGTTCCAGTATCCGAGCGGGCCGCTCAACCAGATCGTCGGTTTCCTTTCCGGCGGCACGATCCAGCCGATCGACTGGCTCGGCGACCCCAACTGGGCGATGTTCTCCATCGTGTTGCTTTCAGCCTGGCAGGCCTATGGCTTTCAGATGATCATCTATCTCGCCGGCCTGCAGGGCATTCCCGAAGAACTATACGATGCCGCCCGCATCGACGGGGCAAGCGCGCTGCGACGCTTCTGGCACGTCACCATGCCCGGCCTTCACCCGACCCATGTCTTCGTGCTGGTCATCACGACCATCCAGGCCTTCAAGCTCTATACGCAGGTGGCGATCCTCACCCAGGGCGGCCCGAAGGAGAGCACCGAAACCGTTGTCCACTACATGGTGCGCGCCGGCTTCGAAGAGCAGAAACTCGGCTACGCATCGGCCGTTTCCGTCATCCTCTTCGTCATCGTTCTTCTGATCGCGCTCCTGCAACGCAAACTCCTGAGGCGCTTCGATGTCTGATATCGCTTTGAGCCAGCCCGCCCCGCTGGCAATCGCAAGGGGCAACGGCAAGAGAAGCCTGCGCATCGTGCAGAGCCTCTGCATCCTGGTCATTGCGCTGGTGATGATCTCGCCGCTGTTCATGCTGCTGATCGCCAGCCTGAAGGACGACCGCTTCCGCATCCTCGCCGACATGGGCAGCTTCCGCGCCTTCTGGGTCAGCGACCCGACGCTGTCGAACTACAAGGAGATCGCCCATTTCTCCGGCGAGCTGGCCTACGGCCGATATCTCTTCAATTCGCTGGTGATCCTCGTCGCCACCGTCGTCTCGGGTCTGATCGTCAATTCCATGGCGGGCTTCGTCCTGGCCTGGGGTTCGCTGCGCGGCAAGGCGGCGCTCTTGGCGCTGGTCGTCGCGCTCTATGTCATCCCGCAGGAAAGCATCATCATGCCGCTCGTCGTCATGATGTCGCGGGCGGGGCTGACGGATACATTCGCGGTGCAGATCCTGCCCTGGGTGGCAAGCCCGCTCTATGTTTTCCTCTTCTACCAGTTCTTCGCGCAGCTGCCGAAGGAACTCTATGAAGCGGCGGAAATGGATGGCGCATCGGCCTTCCGCATCTACCGGTCGATCTACATGCCGCTCAGCCTGCCGGCGCTCGCCACGGTCTCGATCCTCATGGGCATCGAAAGCTGGAACCAGTATCTCTGGCCGACGCTGGTCACCCAGACCGACTATGCGCGGCCGATTGCCGTCGCCATCGCCACCTTCTTCGGACAGGACAGCATCTACTGGGACCGCGCCATGGCCGCCTCGGTGCTGATGATGATCCCCGTCCTCATTCTCTATCTGGCTTTCCAGCGCTGGTTTGTCAGTTCATTCGTCGGCTCCGCCGTGAAAGGTTGATCATGTCTCTGCAGGCAAAATCCGAAACGTCAGCACCTGAAACCATCGAAGCGGAGCTGACCGAAGGCACGGTGCTGCATCTGTGGCTGAAGGCGCGCCATGGCGGCTGCGAGGCGAAGCTCTTCGTCGCCGTCGATGGCAACGACATCGGCGAGCCCTCGACCCGCCGCACGGGGGAATTTGAGTTCTTCGCTGTGACGCTCGCGAAGGGCGGTCGTGCCGCGCTGTCTTATGATGCGACAACCACAGCGCTCTCCGTCGCCTATGCCTTCCGGCCGGAAACCGTGATGAAGGAGGGCATCCGCGTCCTGCACAGCGATGCGCGCACCGCCGCCCCCGACGTGCCCGACAGCTACCACTTCCGCCCGCCCTTCGGCTGGATGAACGATCCGAACGGTTTTGGACGGTTCGGCGGAAACGTTCACCTCTTCTACCAGCATTATCCTCATGAGCCGCGCTGGAACACCATGCACTGGGGCCATGCCGTCTCGAAGGATTTCGTCCGCTGGACGCATCTGCCCATGTTCCTCTTCCCGGCGGCGCATCTATCGGAAAAGGACGATGGCCGCGGCGGTGCCTTCTCCGGCTCAGCGATCCCCGGCACCGGCCCAGAAGGCGAGGAAATCCGCGTCTTTTACACCGAGCATGTGCGTGACCGGCAACCGGAAGAGCAAATCCAGCTTTCCGCCGTCAGCCGCGACGGCATCGTCGCCGGCCCGTCGGAAACCATCATGCCGCTGCGCCCGGAAGGCTTGAACCTCACCACCGATTTCCGCGACCCCTATGTCTTCAAAGGCCCGGACGGTCGCTGGAAGATGCTGCTCGGCAGCCGTGACAGGCAGGGCGGCGTCGTACTGCTCTATGAAACCGCAGACGCGCAAGGCGCCGATGGCTGGACCTTCCTCGGCATCATCCATCGCGAGGACGGTTTCGGCATGACGGCGGCGGAATGCCCCTGCATTGTGCCGCTTTCCGGCAAAAACGCAGAAACCCGCTGGGCGCTGATCTTCGGTCTGCTCACCAGCCGCGACCCGGCCACCGGCCGCCGCAACCTCACCTCCGTCACCGTCGGCGGTTTCGATGGCCGCACCTTCACTGCGGAGTTCGAGCAGGAGTTGGATTTCGGTTCGGATGCCTATGCCTTCCAGGCCTTCGTTGATGGCGACGAGCCGGTCGGCATCGCCTRGCTCGCCAACTGGTCGGATTTTTCCAAGAGGGACGATTTCCCGACGACCATGACCCTGCCGCGCCGCGTGCTTCTCGACGGCGACACCGTGCTGACCCCGCCGATCGCAGCCGTCGAAAGCCTGCGCCATCGGTTGCTGGACGACACCGCACTTGCCGCCGGCAAGACCGTGCCGCTCGGCACCGGCGCCGTCGAGATCGTACTTGATCTCACCGAGCCGGGCGCCGCCTTCGATCTCACCTTCGATCATCCGGATGTCGATCTAGGCGTGAAACTCGATGCCGATGGTCTGGCGATTGTCTTCGACGCTCGCACCGGTAAGACGCCGCCACGTTACGTCGCCACCGGCGCGAAACCGTCGAGCCTGCGCATCTTCCTCGATGYCGGCTCCATCGAGGTCTTCGCTGACAACGGCCGCTGGACGGGGTCCAAACGCATTCCGGGCTTTGCCGCCGCACGTTCGGCAACGCTCACCGGCGCCGTCGCCGCGGCCGGCGTCTGGCAATTGAAACTGTGAGGGAGGACAGACAATGGCATCCGTAGCAATCGACCGGGTTCTGAAGCAATACGGCGCGGTCTCCATTATCCACGGGGTTTCCGCGAATATCGAGGACGGTGAGTTCGTCACGCTCGTCGGGCCGTCCGGCTGCGGCAAGTCCACGCTTCTGCGCATGCTGGCGGGGCTGGAGGATATCAGTGGCGGTGAAATCCGCATCGACGGCCGCGTCGTCAACGACGTCGCACCGAAGGAGCGCGATATCGCCATGGTGTTCCAGTCCTACGCGCTCTATCCGCACATGACGGTGCGCGAAAATATGGGCTTTGCGCTGAAGCTGCAGGGGCGCGATAAGGCGACAATCGACAAGCTGGTGAGCGAAGCCGCCGGCATTCTTGCACTTGAACCCCTGCTGGAGCGCCTGCCGAAACAGCTTTCCGGCGGCCAGCGCCAGCGCGTCGCCATGGGCCGCGCCATCGTACGCCATCCGAAGGTGTTCCTCTTTGATGAGCCGCTGTCCAACCTCGACGCCAAGCTGCGGGTGACCATGCGCAGCGAGATCAAGGAGTTGCATCACCGCCTTGGCACGACCATCGTTTACGTCACCCACGATCAGATCGAGGCGATGACCATGGCCGACAAGATCGTCGTCATGCGCGCCGGCCGCATCGAGCAGATCGGCAAGCCGCTCGATCTCTACGACCGCCCAGATAACACCTTCGTCGCCGCCTTCATCGGCTCGCCGTCGATGAACCTCTTCGAGGGTGGCGTCAGCGACGGCGGCTTCCGTATCGAAGGCGGTGTTTCCCTGCCGCTTCCCCCGCAATTGAGCCAAAGCGCGGCGCGCACCTACGGCATCCGCCCTGAGGACCTCGACATTGCGGAGACGGGCATTCCGGCCACCGTGCTGACTGTCGAGCCGACCGGTGCGGAGACCCATCTTTCGGTGCGTGTCGGCACGCAGACGGCAACCATCGTGCTGCACCGGCGGGTGGATATAAAGCCCGACCAGCAAATTCACCTCGCGCCCAAATCCGAGAAAATCCACCTCTTCTCCGCCGAAGGCAATCGGATAGGCTGATCCCCCGGCGCCTCCCGCTGAGCCGCGTCCGTCATTTGACGGGCGTGGTTCGGTGCCGGTGCCGTCCAGCCTTGCGACGTCTTGGTATTGGGTGTTCGGCCCTTCAGTTGATCGAATTGGCCAATTGCGCGGCGATCTGTTGCCACGGTTCGAATGTCTTCAAGAGCACCAAACGGGCGGGGCTTAAGGCTGAGTCGTGCCGAGTGCTGCGAGTCTTTCTCGCACCACCTATGTGGGAACTGGTATCTCGGAAGGATTTGGCTGGATTAGAGCGTTTCAGTTACGGTATCCGTAGGACTGCGAAGCGATTTGCGCGAGCGGGACAGGATCGTGTCCCATGGAGTGGTGTAGCTTCGGCGCTCGCCGTGCCTTCCGGACAGAGCCGGGAATGGATCAGCTTGCCGCTGGCAGGCTGATGAGCGGATCATCGCTCATAGTGGCGATTGTCTCAAGTGTCATGTAGCGGGATCGCTG
>NZ_JBFTQY010000071.1:0-33038 GCF_056399245.1 Rhizobium sp. 01N447_2 | reverse complement strand
CCAATGAACTACACGTGCTTGAGGGCGTCCACGCGATCCGATCGACCCGCGGAAATGTTAGAATTCTGGACAGGGAGAAGTTGATCGAAATCGCCGGTGGCTGCTATGGAGTGCCGGAGCGCGAATATGAAAAGGTGCTGGGTCTTCCGCACTGCGCCAGGTAGATTAGCCCACTCGCTTAACCGCTTCCGAAAAGGGCAATACGAGCAGGATATCGCCTGTTTCGTTTCTGATCTCGACGCTTCTTGACGCAATGTCATATCCAAGCAGCACGGCACTGCTCATCAATGCGCGAGCATCACGCACCGCTTCAATGCGAGCGGCATCCAAATCAGCAAGCTCGGTTCCTTCCCAGTCGTCGAGCGATCCTGCTTCAGACAGAATGTTGAAGTAGAAGCGTGGCATTCGAAATCCTTCAAAGCCCGGCCGGATAAGTCGTTTATTTTGCCGTTCCGCAGCGTTCAGATCAACAGCATTGGGCATGCTTTCGTCAACAGTGCCGATGCCCCTGCAGCCACTGTGCGCAATCGCACTGATGGTTGGCATCGAGAAATCATTGGATTAGGCTTAATGCGGGCTTCAACTCAAGACTAACCCGGAGCGGCGACGCGTAGGAGGATGATATGATCGATTTCAATCTCTCGCTCCAGACGAAAGACGTGAACGTGCTTTCGGAGGCTGTTCGGACCTGGTACCAGCACAATCACGTCACGCCGACGGAACGAGCAACGCAATTGCTCTGCAGCGCGGCTATGGATCTTTATAGCCAAGGGCACAGGACGCCGGAGGAACTGGCTACGCTGCTGATCACTAGGTTTGACAGTCCTTATTCGCTGAAGATCAACGCGACGACGTCCACTGCTCATCACTAGCGATATCGGTCTCATCGCTTGGCATGACCCTGGGCGCTCCTATCGGATTCTGGAGGCATCGAAATGCTTCAATCCCTCATTACATTGTCCGATCAAGACATCGAAGTCGTCATCACTGCGGTTCAGCAGTGGTGTACAAGGAACCACTGTGACATCGATAGCAACGAAGGCCACCGCGCCCTGACCCTTGCCATCGATCTCGTTCAGAACTCCGCCCGAGACACGCTCCTCCACAACATGACGGAGCGCCTCGGCCCCCGGGCCGGTCAGATGGACGCGGAAACCTCCGGCGCCAGCTGACGAGCAATGAGTGCCTCCATCTAGGGTCAGGACTCACTAATCAGAGCCAGAAGATGACGGCCGCTGCTATGCATATGCTTGAGAAAAAGGTGTGGGCGCAGCGTATCGAGTGTGAATACGACGCCAGTCTTTGAGTTTTCCGAACATGTTTTCGATCTTGTGACGTTGCTTGTAGAGCACAGCGCCTGTTGGGCTGCATGTTTGTCACCGGCTATCACGAGCAGGCTCAACGGCAAGACTTTGCCGCTAACAACCGTCATAGGCGCTTCGCGGACGTTATAACCATTGCTGGCCTGTCGTGTTCGTCCCCCCGTGGACGGAACTGCTTTCATAGTTGGGCGTTTTTGTCAGTTAGATCGGGTACTGCTGGCATTCCGCCGGCACTGCCGAATGGGAGAAAAATCATGAGAACGATATTGATCGCGATAGGTGCGTTAACTGCTTTAGCCGGGTCTGCTTTTGCGGCCGAGCCTGCCAAGACGGTGGACACGAAAATGGGCAAGGTCCTGGCTACTGAAAAGGGCATGGTCCTTTACACCTTCGACAAGGATACAAAAGGCAAATCCAACTGCGATAAGGATTGCCTGAAGAAGTGGCCGGCGTTCCACGCCGGAGCCAAGGCCAAGGCAGAAGGCGAATGGACTCTAGTCAAAGCTGCGGATGGCAAAGAGATGTGGGCCTACGAGGGCAAGCCGCTCTACACCTATGTCGAGGATAAGAAAGCCGGTGAAGCCAACGGCGATGGCGTTGGGGGAGTTTGGCACGCGGCCAAATAGCTGAACCGGCGACCGTTTGAACGGGCGGTCGTCGGATCGCCTTGAACCGCAAGACCGACCTCTGGAACTACATATCCCTTCTCTACGGCTTTCGCCGACAAACCCGGCCTCCGCCGAATGCTGCACCATTCCTTGCGACATCATCTACTAGATTCCAAATGCTGGTCAGAGGCAGGGATCGGGGACGCAGATTGTATGCGGTCTTTAGTTTGCGCGTAAGCGACAAGCTGACCCCATCTGGCGTCGGTAGGGTTGGCCGCTGTATTGCGGACAGACGATTCACAAACTGTGAGCTTCTATGTCTGCGCCTAGCTCTGGAACTAGAAAC
Organism: Rhizobium sp. 01N447_2; assembly: GCF_056399245.1. Taxonomy (NCBI): domain Bacteria; kingdom Pseudomonadati; phylum Pseudomonadota; class Alphaproteobacteria; order Hyphomicrobiales; family Rhizobiaceae; genus Rhizobium; species Rhizobium sp. 01N447_2. The sequence continues at coordinate 30,762 of NZ_JBFTQY010000071.1, read as the reverse complement.
TTCCATATGATCGAGGCTGTTCCGGAACGGCTTGAGGGCGCCCCACGGCAAGTTCGGCGCCGTTGGTCCGATGATTTTAAAGCGCGGGCTGTGGCTGAGGCAATGGAGCCCGGCGCAAGCGTCTCGGCCATTGCGCATCGCATCGGCATCCATCCCTCGCAGCTATTTGGCTGGCGTCGTGATGCTCGTGACGGACAACGATCCTCCTCGCAAGATCGGGCTGGTCAGACAGGGACCAGGACGATTAGCACACGTGCGATGATCGAGCTTGTCATCGGCGACGTCGTTATCCGGGCCGACGCAGATATCGGCGAAGCACACCTGCAGCGGGTGATCCGAGCGGTGCGGTCGGCATGATCCCGTCCGGCGTGAAGGTCTTTCTTGCGAGCCATCCCATCGACTTCCGAAAGGGGCCGGACAGCTTGCTTTCGCTGGTACGGGATGCTGGCAGTGATCCGTTCAACGGTGCACTTTATGTCTTTCGGGCCAAGAGAGCAGACCGAGTCAAGATCGTGTGGTGGGATGGCTCCGGCGTTTGCCTCTATGCGAAGCGGCTGGAAAAAGCCCAGTTCTGCTGGCCCCGGATCGGCCATCATCGCGTCCAGCTCAATCATGCCCAGCTTCTGGCTTTGGTCGACGGAATGGACTGGAAGCGGGTTCGATCCACGCCGGTGAAGCCTCCCGAGATTGTTGGGTAAAACCGCTGCGGCGAAGTGAATCAGGTCCCTGAAAGCATGGGCGGAGCGCGGCAAAATATGCTCTGATCATACCCATGACGCGGCCCGAGATTGAGCTCCCGGATGATGTAGAGGCTCTCAAAGCCATGGTTCTTGCCATGGCCGCAAAAGCAGCCCGCGTCGAGGCTTTGGAGAAGCAGGTTGACGATCTAGAGGCCCGCAACGCGGACGCCGATGAGCGCATCGAGCGGCTGACGCAGATCCTGAAGGCTTTCGATCGCGCCCGATTTGGCCGACGCTCGGAAAGGCTTGCATCATCCACCGTCGATGACGAGCAGCATGCCTTTGTCTTCGAAGAGATCGAGACCGGCATTGCGACGATCAAGGCTCAGGTCACGAAAGGCCGCGGTAGCGCGGACAGCAAACGCGCTCCGCGGCCACGCAAGGGCTTTGCGCCTCATCTTGAGCGCGTCGAGGTCGTGATCGAACCGGAAGAGCTTCCAGAACATGCAGGTAAGACCAAAATCCTGATTGGAGAAGACGTCTCCGAGCGGTTGGATGTCGTGGCAGCGAAGTTCCGTGTCATCGTCACCCGCCGGCCGAAGTATGCCTTTAGGAACGAGGATGGTGTCGTCCAGGCGGCGGCTCCGGCACATATCATCGAAGGTGGCATTCCGACGGAAGCGCTTCTGGCCCAGATCGCCGTTTCCAAATATGCCGACGGGCTGCCACTCTATCGCCAGGAAGCCATCTACGCACGCGACAAGGTCGAACTCGACCGCAATCTGATGGCTCAATGGATGGGCAAGCTGGGGTTCGAGCTCAATATCCTCGCCGACTACATCCTCGATGAGATCAAGAAGGCCGAACGGATCTTTGCCGACGAAACGACCTTGCCCACACTTGCTCCTGGTTCCGGATCAGCGAAGACGGCATGGCTATGGGCGTATGCCAGGGATGACCGGACTTTTGGGGGCAGCGGTCCACCGATGGTAGCCTATCGCTTCGAGGACAGTCGAGCCACCGAGTGTGTCGCACGACACCTGAGCGGCTATCGTGGAATCCTGCAGGTCGATGGATATGCCGCTTATAACAAGCTCGTCCGGAAAGATGGAGGCAATGACAGCGCCATCCTGGCCGGCTGTTGGTCGCACAGCCGGAGAAAGTTCTACGAGTTGCATGTCGCAAAGAGCTCGAAAATCGCTACCGACACCGTCGAGCGTATGGCGAGGTTATGGGAGATCGAGGAGCGTGTGCGCGGCCAAAGCCCTGAAGCTCGTGTCGCTGCACGCCAGGAGATCTCCGCAGCGACCGTCCGTGACCTCTTCACTCTCTGGCAGGCGACCCTGCCGCGGGTCTCTGGAAAATCCAAACTCGCCGAAGCTCTGCGGTATGCCATCTCGCGTCGAGACATCTTCGAGCGCTTCCTGACCGACGGCCGCATCGAACTCGACTCCAACATAGTCGAGCGAGCAATCAGACCCCAAGCGATCACGAGAAAAAATAGTCTATTCGCTGGAAGCGACGGTGGTGGCCGGACTTGGGCGACCATCGCGACGCTCCTGCAAACGGCAAAGATGAATGCCGTCGATCGGCAAGCTTGGTTGACCCAGACGCTTGAGCGCCTGGCGAATGGATGGCCCAGCAGTGAAATCGACGCGCTCATGCCATGGAACTACGCCGCCTGAACGGCCCCGGCTTGTCGCTTACGTTTGCGCTGCAGCCCACTCGAGAAAAAGGTTGTAGGCAACCGCCAACAAGGTCGGCCCGAGAAAAAGCCCAATCAGGCCGAACGCCAAGACACTGCCAATAAGTCCGAACAGGCCGAGCAGCACAGGCTGCTGTTTTGGTTAAGCAGATACGGTCGAAGGAAATTGTCAATGCTGCTGACGGGAAGCAAGCCCCAGATCGCGATGAAGATGCCCCATCCTACTGATCCTTGCAGGAGCAACCAACGGGCAACCGGTCCCCACAGTTGATGCCAGATTAATAGGTCCTGACCCTAGATGAATATCGGCTCCGGGTCCGGGTCGAATCTCTTCGATGACATCCGGCGCGGCTTACCGACGCCAATGCCGGGGGCCACATTGTCATCAAATCTGACGGAAATTGCGTCATAAGATCATGCAGGGCGGGACATCATTGAGCCAACGCGTAGCAATCGCAACGCGCACTTCGCGTCAGAAACGGACAATCCCATATGTCGATGTATCGTAAGCGCTGTTTTCAGGCCACGGCTTTGAGTTCGTGCATTGCGGCATAGGCCCAAGGCAGCAGGTCATCGATCTGGCTATTTCGATGCCCGTTGACGATCTTGGTGATGACGTCTGAGAGATAGGCCAGTGGCTCGACATCGTTGAGCTTGGGCAACGTCGTTGAAAAAGAGGGTGTTGGCCATTTTCGGCTTCATTGACGAGAACGACTTCTCCGACCAATTCGGTGTTGTGGAACCATTCTGCCGTAAACGGCCGGTTCGGACCGGCGTGGGGCAGAATCAGGGCCGTGCACCATGTCCACCAAATTCAACCTGGAAAGTGCCCTTATTATCCCAAGGATCGCGGGGTTACGAACCGTTCGAGATAACCGGTGCCGGCCGCAATCTCGCCCCATCCGTCAAGATCGAGGTCGATGACGCCGAGTCCCGCCGTCGGGAACTTCTCCTGCATGCGTCCCACGGCATCGGCATCACCGTCCGCCACGATAAGCGAGGCTGCATTCTCCATGCCGGGATTGTGGCCGACGATGAGCAGCGTGCGGATGCCAGGTTCGACGGCCCGGATCACATCCAGGATGCGCTCGGCCGACACCTCATAGATATCCGCCGCCTCGCGTTCGGAGACCTTTTTCGAAAGGGCCCCGCGGACGAGCTTCCAGGTTTCCTTCGCCCGGCGGGCCGGCGAGACGAGGGCGAGATCGGGGATCAGCTTTTCACGCACCATATAGGTGCCGATGACGCGTGCTGCCTTGCGCCCGCGATCCGCCAATGGCCGTTCACGGTCGGCCACACCGTCAGGCCAGGCGGATTTGGCGTGGCGCAGAAGGATGAGGCGGTGTTTCGGCAGCATGGGGTTCAGCGTCATTTTATCGCGAGGCCGAATGTCGTCGGCTAGAGCTTCGTTTCGTGTTGACTCCTGGAGCAGGAACTGCCTCCGATACAGCTCGCAAACTAGGCTGGTGCCACTGGCAGGTCCAGTTGTTTCGTCCTACATTTGCGAAACTTGAACATTCCGCGGATTTCGGCGTTGCGATGGTCAATCTTTCTGATGCAGGACTGCCGTGCGGCCCACCATGAAATAGGCGCTCCCGTTTGCACGGCCGAGGGTTGCTGCGCTCCTCGAGATCCGGAGAAGCTCCAATGATCGAGATCGAACCGGTCCGCGGAACCGACCCCGCCCTCAAGGCCTTGCTAGATGGCGCAGGCCTGCCCACCGACGATCTTCAAGGGGTCGGGCGGATATTCTTCATTGCCGCCGAGAACGGATCGGTCTGCGGTTCCGGCGGTTTTGAACCGGCGGGCCGCGATATCCTGCTCCGGTCGATTGCCGTGGCCCCAGGCCACCAAGGTCGGGGCATCGGCAAGAAGATCGCGTTGGACGTCCTTGAACGGGCTCGCCGATTCGGTGCGAATCTATCGCCTTTACAAGGAGATGGACCTCCAGCTCCGCAACAAGGTTCCCAAGCGACGGGTCAAAGCGAAGCTGCGGGCTGACCGCACGGAACCGACCCATTCAAACCATATCTGGGCCATGGATTTCGTTCACGACCAGTTGGCTACCGGCCGCAAGATCAGGGTTTTGACAGTCGTCGATACCTTCTCTCGCTTCTCGCCGGCAGTCGACGCTCGCTTCAGCTATAAAGGCGAAGACGTGGTACAGACGCTTGAGCGGGTATGCCGGCAGGTCGGGTATCCAGCATCGATCCGTGTCGATGTATCAGCTGCGGTCGACGGCTGCGAATAGTTGAGTGAAGCCGTCGATCAGCCGTTCGTCACTGTAGATCAACGGATCACCCTGCGCTTCGACCATTCCCTTCATCGTGAGCAGACCAAGCGCAGAGAGATAGGCAAGGAAGGCGAGCAGCCTCGGTTCGATTTTCCCGCCGCCGGTTTGCCTTTTTTCGATCAGCGCAGCCGCTCCGCCGAAGATCATCGCGTTGAGAGGGCGGATGCGGGCGAACTGATCGGGCGACCATTGAACGCCTGCCGACCCCGCAACCTGGCCGAACATGAAGGCAAGACGGAAGTCGTCCATTTTCGGAGCGTAGGCATGGACCGTTTCACGCATGATCGCACCGAGCGCCTCGCCTCCGGTCTCAGCAGTCGCGACCGCGGATTGCACCGCCTGTGCATGGCCTTCGAGTGTGCTGAACACAAGTTCAAAGACAAGAGCGTCCTTGGAGCTGAAATAGTAGTACAGCCCCGTCTTCGAGATGCCCGCCTCGCTGGCGACGGCTTCCAGCGTCATCGCCGCAACACCACTCTTCAGCAGCACTTTTCGTGCTGCATCGAGGATTTCCTCGCGCGATCTCTCACGACGGCGTTGCTGGCGAGCCAACCGGCTGGCAGCTTTGTCTTCGACGGTACGACTCTGTTTACTGCTTGGCACAAGTTACTCCGAYCGAGGTGATCTGTAAGATATACCAGCGGCAAATAGATTCGTCCATATATTGACTTTTAAGACCGTCGGTCTAAAAAGAATACTGAAAGTCAATTTCCTTGCCAAACGGGATGGGGTATTTTCACATGGATCATTTGAGCCTGACCAATCCTGTCTTCGCGGCATATGCCATCGCGGCCGCATTGATGGTTCTGAAGGGCGTCGCGATGTCGTGGCTGACTGTCATCCGCATGACCGCTGAAAATGGCGGTTTCCGAAATCCCGAGGATATGAAAAAGACGATGGCCAATCCACGGCCGCATGACAGCCAGTTGGCTCCCAACGAGCGCGTTGATCGTATCCGCCGCATTCAGCTCAACGATCTCGAAAACCTACCCTATTTCCTTGTGGCGGGACTTCTATACGTGACGACAGCACCTTCACTGCTGCTCGCGCAATTCCTTTTTTATGGCTATGTCGTGACGCGCCTGCTGCACTTCATCGCCTACTATACCGCCCAGATTCATGACATTCGCGCAGCACTGTGGACACCCGGCTCACTCATAATCATCTTCATGGCGGGCAGCACGTTCGTGAGCGCCGTTTGGTAAGCTGGTCTTTTCGGCAATGGCGATCACGATGGCAGTGAGAGTGGCGGTCAGGTAGGGGCGTCTTCTAGAGCCTTTCCGGGTTAGATTGAAGCATTCTGCCGGAGCAGGTTTTCGTCAGGGCAAAGGCGATTGGCGATGGGCATACCCCAAGGTACGTCCGAGCCGATCGCCTTTGATCCTGGCGGAAAGATGCCCGGCCCTTCGGGTTGGCTGAAACGGGCCGGCTGATCGACCGGCCGGCTTGGCCGTAGAGCTGGGCTACGACGCGCGCCGGCCGGTCGATCATCCGACTCCGTTTGAGCCAACAGAATGCTGCAATCTAACCCGGAAAGGCTCTAGGAGCGTGGTAGTGTTCGGCACCGATCATCCCGACCGGAACACCGGAAGAAGCCGCAGCCGATGGAACGTGCGGCGCCGTGCTGCGATCTCAGCCGCCGACTGTGATTTCACCATCCGCAACACGTTTGACAAATATCTTCAAACCGTCATGCCTGAGTTTCTTCCAGCCGCCGTCGGAAACCATTGATTTAGCCAGATCGGCAAACCCCGTGGTGAGGTAGGGAACCTGCGATGCCGGTCGTTTGCCGAGCGCTTGAATCAAGCAGTCAGTTCTTGGCGGCGACGAGAACGTGTTTCCTGAACGTTGCATGCCGATCTCCACATGATCTGTGCCGTCTGGAAATCTGATCGTCCCATAGCCGCACTTGGCCGCCGCATTCACTTCGGCCTTGGAGAGCTTGTCTTGCAGAACAAATGACAGCTGGCTGAAACTGTTGTCGGTGTAGTCGAACTGCCCCAGTATGATGAAGTCCAGTTCGTTCTGCCCCTTCTTGGCGCCTTTGATCTTGCCAAAGAAGTCGGAATTCACCTTGGTGTCTTTGCCTGTCGTCAGGGCGAGCATTTCGCCCAGCTTGATATAGGTCCTCGGTTTTGACGAAACGTTTTCGGCACCAGCCGCGGCGTTGCCCGAAGGCAGACTTGCGGTCTCCGGTTTGGCATAGGCGTCAGCGAAGGCTTGCAGTGTCGTGAGGTTGAGCGCTTGGGGAAGCGAACCGCTCTCGAACTTGCGGCAGGAGAGCGCGGCTTGCCGTGTTGCCTTGTCAGGCTTGCCCTCGACATTCCCCGGCTTGCAGCCCAAATGAGCCAGTTGCTGCTGCAACCTCTTGAGCAAAACTGCTTGTTCGGCGGAATAGTCGCTGACACTGCGGGTCACACTGACATTGCGGACATCGATGCCGATACCATCCGGCTGCACCACGTCAAACTGGGACGTATGATGGTCATAGTTCTTCCATTCATTGCCCCAACCCATCATCACCGGGCCGAGAATGAAGTTGAATGATTTTGGGTCGCGGTTTGATTGCGGCTCGCACTCGTTCGATTCCCAGCAATGCGGGGCCTGGTTGGTTGCTTCGCCTTCGGCGGCATAGATCACCTTGTTGTCGCAGCTTGCCGTAACCCATCCGCTCTCATCGTTTGCCCATCGGATTTTCAGCGAGAATCTCGCCCATTTGCCGAAATCTCCGGGTTTTTGGCACTGGCGGGCGAGAAAGTTCACGCCGTTGCGCGTGTCGGCTTTCAGCATGTAGATGAAATTGTGGATTGCCGGTCCTTCCCAGGACGCGAGACGCAAATGGCTGTCCCAGCCATCGGGATAAAAGCCATTTGCGGAGTTGTTTTGCCAGCCCTTGTAGGCAAAAGTCGGATCGAGCCGGAAATCAAACTTGTATTCGACGCTTTCGCCAACCCTCATGTCTCGCGTATAGCGAATCGTTGAGCGGACGTTGCCATTGCGACAATCATTTTCGCCGCGTCCATCTCCATAGTCGACATTGGAACACTGACGGTCGAATATCTCAAACCGGGTCACGCCGTCCTTGACCTCCGGTCTGACCGATCCGTTGAACTTGTGGCGCTCAAAACCTTTGGGGAGCGGATCGGCAGTCGCACCTGCGTGGGTCGCAAACACCATAAGCGCGCCAACCGCCAGTCCAACTATGGGATTTTTCAGCATAGCTCCCCCTCCAAATTGGACGCCAACCATATCACGATCTCTTTTGGAGGGTCGGGTTTAGATCAGGTTCAGATCGGTGCGTGAGGCGCTGCGCCGTGAGCAGGAGCTGCGGTCAAAGCTGCCAAGCTGCTTGTGCTTCCGAGTAGGCGCGACGGGCGTTTATAACGGCAGCCAGGGCGAGCGACATCAAGGGCGGCTCGTCATCGGCGATGCTTCGGATCATTCCGACCGGAACGCGGCGGGAAGATCAACAGCGACATCAAGCGGCTGGAAATGCCGCAGGTTTTCCGTAATGACGGTAAGGTCGTAGGCGCGCGCGGTCGCCGCGATGATGAGATCGCCAAGGCCGGGATGACGGCCCTGGCTTTCGGCTTCATCTTCCAGGGCGCCGACGATCCGCGCGACAACGGTATCCATCGGCAATATCCGATCGCCGAAACTCTCGGTGACGAAGTCCAGCCATGCCGAAAGGCGCTTTGCCCGCTCGATCCCGCCGCGGCGGTGAAGGTTCCGCATTCCCTTCTCGATCTCCGCGACCGATAGAGCCGAAAGAAAGAGAGCATCGGCTTCGCCCTGCTCATGAAACCATGCTCGCACCGGATCGGACGGCGCCACCTTGCCCGGCGCGAGCTTCGAAATGATGTTCGTGTCGAGAAGATAGGCGGTCACAGATCAATATCGCGCATTTTCGATGGATTCCGCTCCAGCTCGACCCCGCCGGGGAAGGTCAACAGGAAATCCCCGAAATTCGGCCGTGGTTTCTTCAAAGCCCTTTTCGCGGCCTCGGCAGCTTCGACGGACACAAGCACGGCAGCGGGCTTTCCGTGCCGCGTGATCGTCACGAATTCCCCGTTGGCCGCTTCATCGACCAGACCGGCGAAACCGGCCTTTGCCTCTGCCACGCTGATCGTTGACATTGCGGCCTCCTGTCTTAAATGACCATATATGGTCAAAGTAGATATTGACGCTGACGGAATCAAGAGGGGGAATTTTCCAAGGGCGCAGCGGCGGCGGCTTAAGGAAACGCATTCGGCAGATAATTGTCCAGAATATAGAAGTGTTCGCCGATCTTTCTGACGCTGACGTACTCGTCCGGACCGGGATCGAGATCCACGCATTCCTTCTTTTCCGAGCATGATGTCTGGACACGCTGTTGCCAGGCCGTGGATTGCTCGCCCCTGGGCAAGGCGACTTCATCACTCTCGTCGTAGACGAGCGTCGAGTAGGTTTTCTCGAGGAACGTATCGTCCCAGACAAATGTCCTGAATCGTTGCTCTCCGCCCGGCAGATCGGTTCGTTCGATCTCTGCCAGGTACGTTTGCTTGGTCAGCGCAAATCGAACGCTGTCGGACGTTATGCCGACAGCAGCGAGGATACGGAGCAGGACCAGCAACAGAAGGGGTGCGATGAGGAGAGAGACGAGACGCCGCCAGCGTCGCCGCGCCAGATTGATGCAGAGGGAGCCTGCGACGGCGATCAGGGTCAGTACCCATATGATAAGGCTGATCGTCCACCAATCCCATTGGGGATGAAGCCAATATAGCCAATCTTGCGCCAGGAATGGCAACAGCCAGAGGGCATATGTCCACGTAAACTTGTCGCTACGTTTTTCTGGCTCTGGCACGTTTTAGCCACCGGCAAATTTCATTGATTCTCTGATCAACAATAACACGCAAGATAGGCGCCTCAACCGGAGCGAGTCCTGCCGTGTTTCGCGCGAGGTGCCGCGTCATGATCATTGGTCGCGGTCGAGGCTATTGGCTCGGAGCCCCGGCGCTCAACAGCACCCGCACCAATGCCGCCTGGCTGCGGACGCCGGTTTTGTCGAAGATGCGCTGTAGCTGGGTGCGCAACGTGTTGACACTGACCCCGAGCAGATCGGCGGCGGCGGCGAGGTCATGGCCATCGACGATCAGCCGAGCAAGCCGGGTCTGCGCCGGCGAGAGGCCGAAAACCTCCCGCGCGCTGGCGATCCGGCGCACCAGCGTCTCGGCGTCGTCGAAGGAGACCAGCGCCTTGCCGTCCTCGAGCAGGACCCAGCAGTAGAGCGGAATCCCCGCCGCGTCTTCGCCGAGCGCCACCGCCCAGGCCTGCTTCGGCGCGATGTTCAGCGGTCTCTGGCTCTGCAGCTCGCGGAAGGCCAGGCGCACCGCCTCGCGCAGCGCAGGGTCGCGTTCGCGCTGCCGGGCACGCAGGCGGCCGGCAGCGGCGACGAGCCCGGGATGGCCAGGCATCCGCTCCCGCGCCAGCCGGTTGGTCCAGAGGATCCTTGCATCCGCGTCGACCTCGATCAGTGGGCAGTTCGCCTCCTCGACGCTGCTCTCCATCATCACCATGCAGCCGATCTTCCAGGCGCCGTCGATCCGGTGGAGGATCCGGAGCTGGCGCTTGCGATCTTCGCCGGTGTCGCTGCCGATCTGATCGAAGGTCATCCAGGCCATGTTGCCGTCGACGACGATGTTGACCTTTTCCCAGCGGACGCGCTCCGAAAAGGCGTGTTTCTCCGGGAATCGCTCGACGATCTTCTTGATCCGCGCGGCGATCGGCTCCCAGCCTTCGTCCACCCGGACGCCGAGCGAGATGAAAGATTCCATCCGCCGGGTCTGCGGCGATTGCACCCAGTGGCTCGCCAGCGCCTCGAAATCCCGCTGCAGCCAGGCCTCGGTTTCGGCGCGGATCACTGCCATGATCGCCGCCCGGTCAGCCTCGCTGTCGTCCATCGCGCGGTCCCCCATGACAACGGATCGCAGCATAGCATGATCGGTCTGTCGGAGCATGGCGGCACCTCATGCCTTGATGACGCCGGCCAGAAACAGCGTCAGACCGGCGGTCGCGGCAGTCAGCCCGAGCAGCCGAAGCCTCAGGCGCGGCAGGGTGATCTGATTTCGGTAGTATCGGTCCTCGGCCGCGGCGCCCATCTGCGTCGGGCGACGGCGGTTTGGCATGTGCGCGGCGACGAGACTCTGAAGGTCCATTGTGTTGCCTCCCGGTTCGGGCTTCATCTGCCGCATTCTCGCACGCATCCGAGCCGTGCTCTGTCATGCAGACGGAGGACATCGGGCTCGGCGCCCGGCTGGCGAACAAAGAATCATCTCGACCGGAACGAGTCCCGCGGTGATTCGTTGAGTCGCGTATTTCCAGCGTGAGGGGGATGCATCATGAGCAAACGACGAAGGTTCAAGCCGGTGAAGATCACCATCAATGGCAAGGTGAGGACGGTCTATAATGTCGTTCAGGCCGGCAACACTTTGCTGAACGACTGGCCCGAGCAGACGCCGGCGGCGAAGGCGGCCGAACGGCTTGTGCTTGATGTGTTCAACGATGCCGCCGGGCCCGAGCAGGTGCGGCGGGCATTCATCACTGCGGCGAAGGCCAGCGACATCAAGTTCAGCTCCTGAGCGGCGGTGTTGGCAAAAGCCCTGGCTCACTTCCATGACACCTGTTCCTGGTTTCGCAGATCCCGGGTTTTGAACTGCGTCTCCATCCAGGCGGCCGTAACGATGGCCGCGAGGAAGCCGAAGGCGAGGCAGGCGATTGCCTGGGTCCGCCATGAGACGAAGGTGACCGGCGCCGGGGTGGTGGGCTTTTCAGCGCATTCGCCGGGCGGGCAGGCGCAGCCGGAAAAGACCTTGATCAGGCAATCGCTCATGATGGGCTGCCTTTCACCGTGTCGATGGCGGCGAGGATCTTCCGGTGAAGCGGGCAGCCGTGATCGTCGCTGCCATCGAAAAAGCGTTCGGCCTCCACCAGTGCCGTCAGGAGATCGGGTGCCCCGGCCGTGAAGCGGGCCTTGGCGCGGGTCGTCTTTTCGACTGCTCCGGCCTGCGGGGCAGGAAGGGAAAGGCTCTCGGTCGATGGCTCTGATGCGGGGTTGGCGGCAGACATCTCCGTTTCCCTCAAGCGTAAAGCTGATCGTGATCGGTGATGCCCATGATCTCGCGGGCATAGCGGTAGTGCTCCTCGACGCTGGCGGCAGCACCCCGCAGCCAGGACGGGCCGCGGATCGAATGTTCAGGACGGCGCAGAAAGGCAAAGCCGAGGGCGCCCATGCGCTGGGCCTCATTGGCCATATAGGCGCRGCAGTCGCCCATCGTGCGCGCCGTATTCCAGCGAGCATCCCGTTTGCTCTCCTCGGTCTCRATATTGCGGATGTGCTGCATCGCCTGTCCTCTCGCGCCTCTGATCGGCTTGTGAGAGAAAGGTATATATCATACCCTATTGCGTCAACAGCAAAGGTATAAAAAATACCCCAGTGATTGACGAGGTACGAATCGTAGGCGTATGTCTGGGGCAAGTGATTGGGCGACCGGGTGCAACTCCCGAGCTGACGAAGCCCAGCGGCGCGGGAAGCGAAAGTCCTTAAGTGCGCTGTCAGAAAATCAGGACGAGGGCGAAGCGAATGGCCCCTCTGGCACGTGTCCCATCCCGGCTCCGGCCTTCAGGACTTGGCCAATGCTCTCCCGGCTTCATGGGCTTTGCTCATGGGGTAGGGGGAAGCTTTGGCCGGAACCCTCCCTCACCAGCCTTCAGGAACCTTCTCCTCCTAAGCTGAAGAGAGAGGAGTGAGAACTGAAGTTGGAGTATGAAGCTAAGAGAAAAAAGAGGCCGGCCATGCGCATGAAATCGAAATCACCGACTAGGTGATCGAGGCGGGTCTGGATGCCATCCGGCAAGGTTCGGAACGAAATCCTAAAGACCGTAGATCTCCCGCGCGGCGCTGAACGCCAGGAGAAACACTGCGAAAGTTACGATATAGAACCAGATTCTGCCGGCGCGCGATGTCGGTTTCAGCATCTTTTGCCCTTCATAAGACGTTTGAATCATTGAGATATTCTTTAGCGGACGACCTCACGTCGCGACGTTATTGGCAATCGCTCGCCTTCAGGTAGAAACTCGACTGCCCATCCTTGAAAGCGTAGTTGTAGACGGCGAGTTCGGCCTCGCCCGAATCAAGCTTCGGCTTCCAGAAAGTGCACACGGACGGGGCAATGCCTGATTTCATAACGGCCCCATCCGTTAAAGGGAGGGAATCGCTCAGACGGTAAAAATATCGGACCGTCTTTCCCTCGACAGAGATGCGCTCAAGAGTGGTAATGGCGTCTATCTTCTGCGGCAGGTTAGCGTTCGCCTCGTCATTCTGAATTTTGGGAATGACGATCAGTTTGGTGACTTGGCTTGAACCGGCAAGAAACAGAACAATAATGATCGTTCTCGCGTTCGGAAATCGCTTGGCCGCCAGATGGCCGACAGCCGCGCCGATCGCCCCGAATATCCCCCCAACCAGGCCGTAAACAACCGGCGCCGGCCATGTTCCCATAAAAGCAAGCATTTCCCCTCCAATATTATCGTCTGCTGATCTGCCCGGCAGCTTGGTGATCAGGCTGCCGATGTGCGCACACCGGTGCCGGTAGTACACCCAAAAACGGATTGAGATCGTCGAGCGCGTCCGACATGGAACCTCACATCTCGATGATCGATCGGCGGACGCGGCCGACGATGGTGACGGCGCCCTGGAATTCCGGCGGCGGCACGTCCTCGTAGGACGCCGGCTGGAAGGGCGGGTCGTCGTTCGGGCGATAGCGCTTGTAGGTTGCAGCCCCCGTCTCGTCGGCGACGACATAAAGCGCGTTCGGCGCCAGGCGCTTGTCGCGCAGATTGACGAAGATGATCGAGCCCGGCGGCGAGATCTTGTTCATCGAATTGCCCTCGACCTCGAGCGCGATCCATTCGCCATCGGGCAGGTCGAGGGCGGCGACCGTCGGGAATTCCGAAAAATCGGTGATCGGCGCCTGCTCGCTCAGCTGCCCGGCGCTGACCCAGGAGATCTTCGGCACGTCGGCAACGGAGGCGGGCAGCTCATCCGGATCGAGCGCGTTGCCGGTGCCGAACTGCAGCCAGTTGAGATTGACCTTGAAAGCGCGGGCATACTTCTTCGCATCGGCAATGCCGAAGCCGTTGCGGCCGGATTCATGCGCCTTGTAGACATTGGCATTCCAGCCGAACCGATCGACGATCGCCTTCGGCCCGGCAAAGCCCGCATTCTTTCGGGCCATGACAAGGCGCTTTGCGCGTTCTTCGCGCTCAAATTGTTCCTGATCTTTCAACATGATATAAAAAATACCCTAAATTAAGGTACATGTCATGCCCTAATGTGCTTGACATTACGGGTATTAATTGTACCCTATTCGCCATGACACACAGCGACATCATCAACAACGGCCAGCCTTTCGAACTGGAGGAGACGGCACCATGAGGTTCACCATTTCCTCGGAAGAGCGGCTCGCCATGGACGTCATGCCGACCGGCGTCGTCATTCACCGGCCGCAAGGCCCAAGGGGAGGGCGCATGTCGGTGATCCCCGTTCGCAACGAGGATATCCCCTTCCTCGCCAAGGCCCTGCAGCAGGTGCTGAACGCCAACCGGGAGGTGGAATCGATATGACCATCTCCACCGCAACACCCGCCGGCGAGTTCCAGCGCCGCGGCGCCCGCTACACCGGCTGCCCGATGTGCGGCAAGGCGCTGTCGATTGCCGAGGTGATCGAGCGCCACTGCGAGAATTGCGACCGGCCGACGCGCCCGGAAGAGATCAGCGAGACCATGATCCCGCCCGGCGCTCAGCCGATCACCAACCCCGATAGCCCGGCCCCTCCCTGAGGCTATCGGCCGCTGGCGTCGTCGCTCCTCCCTCGGCGACGCCAGCATCTCGGGCGCGACTCTGTCGCGCCCACCGGGCGCGCTCGTGCCCGACCCAGGCGGCGGCCTGGCAGACGACCGGAGCCCTTGCTCCCAGAGCCCGCGCTCCGGTCGTCATCGATGAATTTGAAATCAAGCACATGGCGAGCCACCCGCTTCGGCGGCAACGGCGGACCGCGTTCGAAATCGGAAGGAAGGATCAAGCGATGAGTATCCAGCTCAAGGCCGCCCCGGCGCAGCAAGGCTCTCACATGAACGCGCTCGAGCTCTTCCGCTCCGGCCGGGACTATCTCGAAATCGCTGCCATCCTCGGCAAGTCGGTGCCCTCGGTGGAAACCGAGATACACAGGCTTCGAAGCGCCGAAAAGGGCGACACCGCCCACGAGGACCATGCCGGCTCGGAGATCCGGCGGTTTCCTCGCCGCACCGCCAGGCCCGGCGCCCCGGTCAATTTTGCCGGCGGGCGACGGAGGCTGCGGGTTTGAAGAGGCCATCTCAACCGGGAAAGGGACATCGCATGGCTAAGGACACAGTGAGCCAGGAGATCATGGAGATCCTCCGCCCGGTGCTGGGGGAGGAGCTGGCGGCAGCGATCATCGAGCATCGCAAGCGCACGCTGAAGAAGCCGCTGACGGCTTATGCCGCGCGGATGCAGGCGAGGGAATATCTCATGACCGGCGATCCGGTCGGCGCCGCCGAGATGCAGATCTTCCGCGGCTGGCAGGCGATCAAATGCGACTGGTACCTCAAGGAAAAGGCGAGGGAGGCCGGGTCGATCAACAGCAGCACGAGAAGGACGACAGTGGATGCCGCAAGAGATTTCCTCTCCGGTGAAGATCATAGCTGGGATGCTTTCGGGTTTCCCGGCGTCCGCAGGCACTGATCCAGACATGCAGATCCGCGCCTATCTCGTCGCGATCGAGGGCATCCCGCTGGAGGCGGTCTGGCAGGCCGCCAAACTCTTCATCTCCGGAAAGGTCAGGGATCATAACCGTGCCTTCGCCCCGAGCTCAGCCAGTTTCGCCGAGCAATGCCGCAATCAGCAGGCGGCGATCGAGGCGGAGAGCCGGCCGCGCATGGAGGCGGAGCCCGAGAGGCCGCAGCCGAAGGTGCCGGCCTACAAGATGAAGCTGCTGCGCGACGCCGCCAATGGCAGCCGCAGCGCCAAGCGGGAGCTGGCGAAGATGTTCCCCGACAACCCGATCATTGCAAGGGCCGCACGACACGAGGAGGCAGTGAGATGACCATCACCTTTTGGACGGAAGACAAGATCGTCAAGGCGGAAAAGCTCTGGAAGGAAGGGCTGTCGGCAAGAGAGATCGCCAACCTGTTCGGCTCGAAGAAGAACACCGTCATCAACATGGCGCATCGCAACCGCGACAGGTTCCCCTCGAGGCAGGACACCTGGCATCCGCAGCCGAAGGCGGGCCCGCCCGTCCAGCCGATCCGGCACCCCGACCGCGTCACGCGGGTGACCATGTCAGGCGCGCATGTGACGATGCCGCGCGTGCCGTGCGTCGACGGGCCTGCAGAGCCATGAGCACCGTCACCCCACGCGAAACCGAAGTGATCCGCTGGATGGCGGCGGGCAAGACCGCCGCCGAGATCGGCACCATTCTCGGCATCTCCCACATCACGGTGAATACGCACATTGCCAACGCCAAGGCGAGGCTCGGCGTCTTCAAGGATACGGCGCTGGTCGCCGCGGCACTCAGAAACGGCATCATTCGATAGAAGGACGATCAGCATGGGCGGCAAGGCCACCAAGGTGAAGACGGGACGGGTCAACAAGGGCGCCGGCCGTCCGCGCAAGGAGAATGTCGAGCGTTTTCCCTGCGGCAAGATCAAGCCCTTCGAAACCGAGAAGGAGAATATCAGCGTGGCGATATCAGCCCGCCGCCGCATCCACGGCTTTAACAGGACGGTTGATGACGAGACGGTCAAAAGCCCCTTTGCCGGTTACACCCTCGGCCGCATGTTCCTCGACGGCCTGATCACCGCCGAGCAGCGCCAGGCCGGCGACGACTATGCCGAGGCAATCGCCCGCTACCACAAGACCACAGGCATCCCGGCCCCGAGCCCCAGGGCGCAATCGCTGTTCTCAGTCAAAGGCCACGAAGGCGAGCAGACCGAAACCTTCGCCGACCGCGCCCGCAAAGCCAGCAACCGCATGATGGCGCTGCAGGGCATCCTGCTCCGCTGCCCGGACGGGCCGCAGGTGCGCAGCATGGTCTATAATGTGACGGTGATGGACTACGAACATTTGCGCCAGATGCCGCCGCAGCAGTTGTTGTGGCTGCGGAGAGGGTTGACGGCGTTGCGGGGGGCGAGGGGTGGGTGATGGGGGGTAAGGCTCCTCTCGGGTGTCCGGGGCTGCGACCTCTCTCCAGCCTCATCCTGAGGCGCCCCGCAGGGGCCTCGAAGGACGGGGCGGGCCTCCCGCCTGCCTCGATATACCAATGCTGCCATTGGCGTCCAGCCACCCGCCCTCGTCCTTCGAGGCTCCGGCCTTTGGCCTGCGCACCTCAGGATGAGGGCTGGTCGGTGCGCCGTGCCGCTGCACCCTCTGCAACCCCGGCCAGCGCCGGGCAGGCCAAGCGCTGATCAACATCACCAGGGGAGCAAAATTGCCAAGCCTAAACACAGGCGATCGGCTTGACAGTAAATTAGCGGTTCGCACATACCTGCAGGGCCTGTTCCAATAGGGATATTGACGGATCCACCGTGAAATTGACGTTGCTGCAAGTTTTGAGGACATTGTGGGCGCAGGGGACCAAGTGCCAAACATATGTCGTTCTCAAGGGACATAAGGAAGCAAGACTGTGATCTACGAGCTCAGAATTTACGACTGCCTGCCCGGCCGATTGCCCGCGCTGCTCAACCGCTTTGCCGAACATACGCTGGCAATATGGGACAAGCACGGCATCAAGCAGGCGGGTTTCTTCACCACAATCGTGGGCGAAAGCAGCCAGCGTCTCACCTATCTCATCGCCTGGGAATCGCTAGCCGATCGCGAGGTGAAATGGACAGCTTTCACCACTGATCCTGCATGGCTTAAGGCCCGCGACGAGTCAGAGCGCGACGGGCAAATCCTCTCCAATATCTCTAGCCAGCTGTTGTCACCGACCGCCTTTTCGGCGGTAAAGTAAGACACCACCGATCCCCGCTTGCCGCCAGTCGGAATTCCACCCGATCTGGTCATCCGCGGAAGCGATGAAGAACGGCAKCTCCTAGAACAGGATGATTTTAGGCCCRGTCGGCCTAAAATCTGAATCCTGTTCTAAATTAAATAGTTGGAGCATGATGTCGTCCGAAAACCGACCACACTTTTCGACATCATGCTCTAGGATATCGCCAACGCTGCCCGAAAGGCCGGAATGGGGCGCTTCGCCGACGGCTCTTCATCACCGTCGGCAAAATCGCTTCGGTCAGATTCAGTGGCTTCGGAGAGCGAAAGCGCGCCTGCACCAGATGCCGCCGCTGCTGCTCTGGTGGGCGAGCAGGGCTGACGGCGGGGCGACGGCCGGGTGACGACGGAGCTGCTCGGCCCGACGCTCATCCGCGTGGGCGCTGGATCAGGTCCATCGCATGCTCTTCCATCCAGGCGACCTCAAGCATGCCCTCATCAAGCACACCACGGCTGGCCAATTCGGTCTCCCAGGCGGAACCCGCTGTAGCAAGGTTGCGCATATGTTGCTGCATTTGCCGAACCCGTTCGATTCCGGCCTGCATGATGCCGATCTCCGGCGTTATCCCGTAGGCATCGAGCAGCAATTGAAAGCGTCGGGCTTTCTCGCGGACGCCCGTTTGCAAGCCATGCGCCTCGCATTTTTCGTCACGCCAGAACGGCACCCAACGCCAGGCAACAAAGCCGAGGTCCCAGGCGCGCGGTCCCGGCGCTGCCGCGTCCCAATCGATGAAAGCCACGGGGAGCCCTGCTTGAAAGACCGTATTCCACGGCGTCAGGTCATTGTGGCAGACCGTTTCAACAGGGTGGCGGGCGTCAAGTCGCCATTCGCGATCTTTCCATAAGAAGCTGGCCGCAGCATCGTGGTAGGATCGCAGCAATTGTCCCAGGCGCTCGAGGACGCTGTCGCGCCAGACATAATCCGGGAGACGGAGATCGAAGCGGCCGCCCTTATCGGGAAGGAAGCCTTCACCGTTGCCGACGTCACCGTCGATATAGGTGAGGACTTCCCGTCCCTGGTCATCGAGGCCGAGCGCACGCGGGCAGCCATCATATCCCTGCAGCTCGACGTGCCGCAGCAGGTCGAGAACGGCGGGAGACCACGCGCGCCCGCCGCGCCGCACCGTTTCGCCGATGCGCACGACATTCGAATCCTTGCCGCCGATAAGAGGAATTTCTGGCTCGTCCATAGCCTAGCTTAGGCGAGGGCGAACTGACGGGTCAACGGACAAGATACCCGCAAAGGCGAGGAGCGTCGAACCGACGTCATCGATGATCGCAGCGGGCAATAGCCGCGAAAGCCCGGACTCCCGCGCTATCCGGTTCATGCCGGGAACTGCCCCTCACCCTAACCCTCTGCCCGTTCTGACGGGGCGAGGGGACGTGCCCTGCGAGACGTGGCGGGGAACGGAGAGGTCGCGGCGGGCTCAGCGGCGGACGCGGTAGCGGATGTGCGTGGCCTCGGGTGTATCGATCACCCGAACGATCTCCAACTCGACGCGCGATGGTAAGACTTCGAACATTCGGCGGCCACATCCGAACAAGACTGGAACCTGGTGTATTTGCAGTTCGTCGAGCACGCCAGCTTCCAGCGCCCGTTGCGCCGTATACGCGCCAAGCATCAACACGTCCCGGTCCCCGGCGGCGGCCTTCGCTTGCGCCATTGCGCTCTCGATCCCGTCGCTCACGTATTTGACCAACGGATAATTCGCGACGGATGGCCCGGGCGGCCTGTGACTGGGTACGAAGATCGCGACACCGTGATTGTCACCGCCCCAGTGATCGACCTGCTCCACGGTTCGCCGACCCGCCAGAATCGCACCTGGCGCGTTCCATTCGTCCCACAATTGTCCGACCGGTCCGGTCGGTCGGGAAAAATCCCCGTACCACTCGTGCAACCTCATAAAGTCATCGCCGCCGGGATTGCCCACTTCATCGTTGGGCCCCGCGATATACCCGTCCAGTGACATGGACATGAAGAGCACTGATGTAGACACTTTTATCTCCTTTGGTCTTTTTCCAAACTGGGGCGGTGGGAATTCGCTCTGCGGGTGGGCTATTGATGCAAAAGCTCGTTCAGGCAAGCGGAGAGCGCGGGCGGACGGTCTTGATGTTCCCAAGGACGCTCGAGCGACGCTGACGCCGACATCCCGAATACGGATTTTGGGTACTGCCCTATCTCACAAGGGGCCGAACCATGCTCGAGCCGACTGGTTTGGTCCGGCCCCATATCCAGCGAACCCTATCCATCACACAATGGGACCAGACAGCTAGGATAGGCGGGTCGTCTACGCCCGGGACCGGCCCGCGATAGCGCCGCTCACTTATCGCGCCGGCATGTCCTTTCTCCCCGCGAGCGGGGTCCGAAGGACGGGTCGAGACCTGTGGCTCGACCCCGGTCGGTGGCGGCAGCCGGATGAGTGGCAGGCGGCGATCTCTGTGCGGGATTGCCGCATGACATGGGATCCGCTGCTCGCGTCCAAAACGCCGCGGGTCTAAGACCGGTTGACCGCCCCCGAGCTACTCGGCCCACCGCCGTTCAAAGAACTTTGTCCTGACGCCCAGATAAATGAGCGCGAGCAAGAGGCCGATGCCGACATAGGAGTTGATGTAGAATGTTGCGAGAAAGGTCAGGGCGATGCCACTGCCGCAGATGAGCCCGAAGCGGATCGAGTATGGCTTGCCTTTTCCTTTCCAGCCGAAAACAACAGACATGGTCAGCCATACCAGGAAGATGAAGGTGATCGGCCCCCACTCGGACAACCAGAAAGATCGGAACCACACCCCCGACATGGCCAAGAGGCACCCTAACACCAACATCAAGGCTCTCGTCATCCAAGTCTTCATGGTTCCACCGCCGAAAAAATAAAAGCCGTCGCTTCAAAAGCTTTATATGCGGTTAATGGGGTGCCTTCTGTCGTCTGCTCTATGGAGCGCTATGGCAATTATCCACCGATAGCGACTTTGGTCGACGTCGGACGGTCGCTTTTCGTTGACGCGCTATGGGAGTATTTTGCTTTCAAACTGTCTCAACTTGGCGCTGGAGAGTGCAGTGTTTGTGGACGGCCGTCGCAAGTTCCTGCTCTTTTTGGCCGTCGCATCGTGTCAGCTGACTTTCGCGCCACGATTGGCTGCCGCAGACGATACCGTTACAATCGACAGCGGAATGCTGAAGGGTGAGAGGTCGGGCACGGTCGTCAGCTTCAAAGGCATACCCTATGCGGCACCGCCGGTTGGTGACCTGAGATGGCGCAATCCCAGACCGATGAAGCCATGGAGCGGGACCAGGGATGCCCGCAATTTCGGTCCGTCCTGCATGCAGACCGACGACCTGCCGAAGTCAGAGGATTGTTTGACCCTCAATGTCTGGACACCCGTCAAGCGTCCCCGGACGCCCCTCCCGGTGATGGTTTGGATTTACGGCGGCGCTCTTGCCCATGGAAACACCCCTCAATATCCCGGTGGTCAGCTGGCCGCCCGGAAAGTTGTGTTCGTCAGCATGAACTACCGCATGGGCCGGCTGGGTTATTTTGCCCATCCTGCACTGATCAAGGAAGCCCCTGACGAGCCCGTCGGCAACTATGGCTACATGGACCAGCTTGCAGCCTTGAAATGGGTCCAGAAAAATATCGAAGCCTTCGGCGGTGATCCGAAGAAGGTGACGATATTCGGAGAGTCGGCCGGTGGCGGCTCGGTGATGGCGCACATGATATCGCCGTTGTCACGGGGGCTTTTCCGGGGCGCCATTCTACAGTCACCGGGTCTCCCCACCGCGCGTGCTGAGAGCACGCCTTTGTCACCTTTGAAAGCAGCGGAGAAAACCGCGTTGGACTATGCGGCTTCTCTGGGAATCAATGGGAGCGATGCCGATGCTCTCACCGCCCTTCGGGCGCTGTCTGCGGAAAAGCTGACCGAAGGTGCATCGGCACAAGAGGTGCTGGCGGGAATGTCGACGGGCAAGCCCGTCATCGGCATCTCAGGCGCGATTATTGACGGACGGTTTTTGCTCGAAACGCCGGAAGCGGCTTTTGCGGCAGGCCGTCAAGCGCCGGTTCCGGTCATCGTCGGGGCAAATGATCGTGATCTCGGTATCGGTCAGGCCGCGACGAAAGACGATCTCTTCGCGCTCTTCGGGAAGCATGCAGTCGAAGCCCGCAGCCTCCACGATCCCACGGGCCAACAGACCCTCGATGAGCTGAAGCAGCAGGTTCTGGCCGACAAAACACTTGTTGAACCATCCCGCCACCTCGCTGACGAGATGATCCGCGCTGGTCAGCCGACGTGGTGGTATCGGTTCTCCTATGTCGCTGAGGCTCTCCGCAACGATCCGGCATGGAAAGGCACTCTGCACGGCTTCGAAATTCCGTTTACGCTCGATATTCCAAACGCACTGGTGAAAGACAAGGTTACGCCTGCCGACTGGGCCATGGCCACATTGGCGAGTGCCTACTGGGTTGAGTTTGCGGCGAGTGGTGACCCCAATGGAGGCTCACGGCCAAAATGGCCTCAGCACGACCCATCCGTCCACAGGGTCATCGACTTCACCAATCACGGCGTGACGTTCGGAGCAGATTCGCTGAAGCTGAGGCTCGACCTCTGGCAAAGCTATTGGGAGGAGAAGAGGTGACGGGGTCGGTGCGTCGGCGAAGCCCCATGTCAGAGTTCCCAAAGAGACGGCCACGTGTCCAGATCCGGTCAAAGCACAGCACCATTGTTGATCGCCCAAGTACACCGAGGCGCACGACGTTCGAATCCCTGCCGCCGGTCAGAGGAATTTCTGGCTCGTCCATCGCCTGGCTTAGGCGCGGGCGAACTGACGGGTTAACGGACAAGATGCCGGCACATCACTGAGCGGTTAAGCTCGGCAAACCCTGAACCTTGGTGATCGGAGGGGGATTCCATTTGCCGGTGAGGGCTTCGGCCCTTGGGCTGTAGAGACGCATGGTGAGGTTGAACGCCCCCTTGGGTGCGGGCAGCCAGTTGGCTTCCTTGTCTTTGCCGGGGCTCTCGTTCTGGAAATAGATGTCGAGAGAGCCGTCGGCATTGATCTTGAACGGCATCCAGCTGCTGGCCGCAAACCGGTTGAGTACGCTTGCCACCTGGAAACCGTCCGTGTCGTAGAGCGTGATCGACCAGAAAGCGTTCACCGGCGGCGTTGCTCCCTTCTCGAAGTGAATCATATACTTGTTGGCGCCATCGAGCGGCTTGCCGGTTTCGTCGGCGAGGTTCAGCGGGTAGATCGCGTCTTCAGGAAGATTGGCGCCGAGCCCGAATTGCGTGACGATCGCCCGCTTCAGGTAGTAATTTCCGTAGACGCCCATGGTGTCGGTATTCATCGACCAGCCATTCGCAACGCGCGAAAGGGTCGGCAACTTCCACGCCATCAGCTGCTGGGCCGCTTCGGGCGCATCTTCGAGCGCCTTCTTGACGGCGGGGGCGAGCTTATCGAAGTCGAAGCTCTTGCCGGGCTCGATGCCGATGCGTTTCATCTGCGCGATGATCGGCTGGTCGGTCATGTGGGGCGGGTGCAGCTTCAGCAGTTCGGCAGCGTAGGTGAAGTATGTCGCGGCCGACATGGTATCGACCTGAATCTTCGGCGGCGTTTTCATATCGACGCTCGGGTCGATCTTGGCCGTGACCGGCTGGGCCGCCTTGCCCCAGTCAGACAGCGGCGTGACCGTGTAGCCTGCTTGAATGGCATGCACGGCAGCGTAATCCGCAGGTCCGTCCGTCTTGGTGCGTCCGATGATCCAGACATACGGGGTCGGCGCGGCAAGCCGCGTCACGCCGTCCGGAACCGTCCCCGTCCAACCGGGCGGCGTGACGAGAAACTGGCCCGCCGCCGTTCCCGTCGTCCGCCAGCCCGGCGATGCGAAGACATCTGTCCACATGTCGAGCATCGGCAGGAGATAATAGCGTCCGGCCGTATCCGGCGCCGAAATAATCAACGGCTCCTTGGTAAGATCCAGCCACGCAATGGAGTAAAGCGTATCGAAATTCGAACGCACGACGCCTTTGAAATCGGCGGGCGGATATTCCGGAACGTTCACGAACATATTCATCGGCCCTTTGCCAAACTCCTTGCCGGGCTCGACATTGGTGAACTGCTTCCGGGTGACGTCCATCGACAGCAGCGGGTAGAAGTAGACGTAGGCATCGACGCCGATGTTATGCGCCTCCTGCTCCGAAATCGCCTCCTGAGCAAAAGCGGCCTCTGAAAGGGAAAGACCGACAACAAGTCCTACCGTGAGTGATATTGCACGTTTGATCATCATCATGTCCTCATCGATAACAGTCGGTTCGAAGCCTGGGGCGGCGGTTCAGGTGAGATGCTGGAGGCGTGTTGACGGCCATGGCATCGGCCGGAAAATCGGAATGGATTTTCGGAAAGCACGATGCGTGGATTCAATATGTTGGAGCGTCCGAAATGACGCACGGCACTCTAGGGCTTGTCGTCGTCCATCCCCGGTCCGGTCGTCTCATAGACGTTGAAAAACGCGTCCGACAGGATCGTGCTTGCTGCTGCGGCAGTGCGTGTGCTGAGGCTTCAGTCCCAGCTGGAACCCCTTCATGATCCAGCTATTGCCCTCGGCATCGTCTGGAAGAAGCGCCGTGTTGCCCTTCTTCCAGCCGAGCCCGCTCGTCCCCTCGGACCAATTTCTGCCCTTGAGATAGTGCCTTTACCGAAAGTTGCAATTACGTCGAAGGAGGTAGGCCGTGACCTCATGAAGGCGGCAGATCCGGGGCCGCTAGCGGACTGGCAACTTCAGGCTGCGGATCTTCAAAGAGCGGACATTCGGATGGGCGCGGACATCGTCTTGACCCGAGCCTGAGTGGGCTTTCGGGACGACCGCGTTGGACGGCCGGGAGCATGACAGAGCCGTCATTGCGTGGGGCCACAACGTCGGCTGCGTCCACATGAGCCATGACCACTCGATCTCAACCAGGATCGCTCTGAGCAGCGGCTGAAAGTTCTTTCTTGCCCTCTGTCTCCCTGTTATCTTGGACGTTGGGAGACAGCGCCATGAGCGAGAACCGAAAGCTGGCTGCAATCCTGGCCGCGGACGTGGTCGGGTACAGCCGGCTTGCTGGCGCCGACGAGGATCTCACCCTGGCGAGGTTACGCACACTGCGCAGCGATCTCATCGATCCGACGATCGCCGTGCACCACGGCCGGGTGGTAAAGCGCACCGGCGATGGTGCGCTGGTCGAATTCCGCAGCGTAGTGGACGCCGTGCGCTGCGCCATCGAGGTGCAGAACGCTATGGTGGAGCGCAATCACGGCGTCCCGCAGGACCGTCGCATCGAGTTCCGGATCGGTATCCATTTGGGCGACGTCGTCGAGGAAAGCGACGGCGATCTGATGGGCGACGGCGTCAACATCGCCTCGCGATTGGAGGGCGTCGCCGCGGCGGGCGCGATCTGCCTGTCCGAGGATGCCTATCGCCAAGTCAAGGCGAGGCTCGACCTCTCGGTCAACGATCTCGGCAGCACGCAGCTCAAGAACATCGCCGAGCCGATCCGGGTCTATTCGCTGCAAGTCGGCAGCGCAGCGACCAAGTTGGCCGCGACCTCGGAAACCGTGACGAGCCAACCGGCGACGGCAGCGCCGCCGAAGCTGTCG
The DNA here is from genome assembly GCF_056399245.1 of Rhizobium sp. 01N447_2. NCBI lineage: Bacteria > Pseudomonadati > Pseudomonadota > Alphaproteobacteria > Hyphomicrobiales > Rhizobiaceae > Rhizobium > Rhizobium sp. 01N447_2. Next base: position 5,359 of record NZ_JBFTQY010000071.1, on the reverse strand, counting down.
ATCGCCGTCCTGCCCTTCGCCAACATGAGCGGTGACGCCGAACAGGACTATTTCGCCGACGGCATCTCGGAAGACATCATCACGGCGCTATCGAAGCTGTCGCAGCTCTTCGTCATCGCGCGCAATTCGTCGTTCACGTTCAAGGGCAAGAACGTCCAGGTGCAGGAGGTGGGCACGAAGCTCGGCGTGCGGCATGTCCTTGAGGGCAGCGTCCGCAAATCGGGAAACAGGGTACGCATCACCGCGCAGCTCATCGACGCGACCACCGGCGGGCATCTATGGGCGGAGCGGTTCGATCGCGACCTCACCGACATATTCGCGGTTCAGGACGATGTCACGCAGCAGATCGTCGATGCGCTGGCGGTCAACCTGACAGAGGGCGACCGGCAAAGACTTGCGCCGGGGCAGACCCGGCACCCCGAGGCGTATGACTGCTTCTTGCGAGGCCGGGAGCTGTGGCACCGGCTGACGAAGCAAACGAACAGCGACGCCCGCAACCTTTTGCAACGTGCCGTCGAGCTGGACGCGTACTTCGCCTCGGCGCACGCCTTCCTCGCCCTTACCCACGGGCTCGACTACCTGAACCGGTGGAGCGCGTTGCCGCAGCGCTCGCTCGAGCAAGCCGAAGAGGCTGCGACGCTGGCGGTAGCGCGGGATGATAGCGATCCCGTGGCACACTGGGCGCTGAGTCTGGTCAGCCTTTACTTGCGACAGCACGATAGAGCCATCAGCGAGGCCGAGCGTGCGATCGTCCTCAATCCGAACTTCGCCGAAGGGCAGGTCAGCCTCGGCGAGGCACTCATCTATTCGGGCAGATCCGGGGAGGCACTCGCCTATTTCGATCGGGCGAGTGTCCTGAACCCGTACTTTCCGGATATCGTTCTCCACTTTCAGGCCTTGGCCCTGTTTCAACTGGGAAGGTACCAAGAGGCCGCCGAACTGTTGCTGCAGCGCATCAGCCGCAACCCCATCACCGATGTCTCGCGCGCGCTTCTGGCCGCCTGTTACGGGCACCTCGGCCGTTTCGAAGAGGCTCGCGCGACGTGGCAAGAGGTGATGCGCGTCAATCCCGACTACTCCTTGGAATACCGTCGCAAAGTCTTGCCCTTCAAGAACCCCGCCGATTTCGAGCTCGTCGTGGAGGGGCTGCGCAGGGCCGGTGTCGTACGATGACGGTGACGAATGTCCGATCTTGAACCTGTTGCCGCCATTTGCGCAGGGGATGAGCAATAGCCGGTGCCGGCGCAATGACGACCTCCAGCGTGATCGCCAGCAAGATCTGCTTTCAGGAAGAAGCTGCGGTGTCGTGCAGGACTGCGCTTCGCACAAGGCCGCAAGGCGCGGCCAATCAGAGGTGTGTTGCCATAGTCACCGCATCACAGTCCATCCGGTCATACGAGCAAGCGCATTGCCAGTTTTTGGACCGTCTCGCGCACGTCGCCGGAACGGCTTTATCTGCTGATGCACGCTGTTTCGCATCCGTTCAACGCAGTGCTCGTTCAGGCGTTTGCGATCATTCTGCCGATCTGGCCCATGGGATACTCACCCGACACGGTCTGATCTTTCTCGTGATCAATGCCGTTCACGGCATCATCAGCCATTTCAACGTTGATCTGCGCCTGGGATGGGCCAATTACATCTTCGTTGGTCCGGAAGTGCATCGGTACCACCATTCTGCGGACGTGAATGAGGCCAAGAATTACGGCGCAACTCTGACACTTTGGGACCAGATCTTTGGCACCTTCGTTTTCCATCCGGGCCTTGCACCACAGGACCTGGGCGTCTCTCCGGACGCAAACCTGCCCCCTATCAGCAGATTCCGTCAGTCATGGCCTTGCCCTTCCGACGCTCTGGTCAGGAAAGCTTTGAGCAAGCGGACCACGTTTTAGAAAAGTGAGATCTCGGCGCTGATCGTAGGCCGTCTGTTCCAAATCTCGTTTGGCGGTTAACTCTTGACGTCTTTAGGTCGATTGTCCTAAAGAGCTTGTAGGGCAATTGTCCTACTCGATGAGCGATAGCGATGGAGAACCGGGCACTTGGGGGCATCGACTACACGACTGCAGATTGTTGAGGCTGCAGACAAGCTCTTTTATGAGCGGGGATTCGAGGCGACGTCCTTCGCCGACATTGCGGCAGTCGTCGGACTTTCGCGAGGCAACTTCTACTATCACTTCAAGACGAAAGACGAGATTCTCGATGCGGTGATCGCCCATCGTCTTTCAAAGACCAAGGCAATGCTAGATGCGTGGGAGGCTGGGGCTGAAGCCCCCAGCGAACGGATCAGAAGCTTCATCCACATGCTCATCATGAACCAGACAAAGATCATGGCCTTTGGCTGCCCAGTCGGCACGCTTTGCAACGAACTCGCCAAACTCGACCACACTGCCAAGGACGAGGCGACCAAGCTTTTCACTCTGTTTCGCAATTGGCTTTCGCGCCAGTTTGCCGCACTTGGCCGTGAGACCGATGCCGACGCGCTTGCCATGCACATCCTGATGCGAAGCCAGGGTGTCGCCACACTCGCGACCGCCTTCCGCGACGAAGCATTCGTCCGCCGTGAAGTCGACGATATGTGCCTATGGTTGGCAGTACAGCGACCCAATCTATCCGATCATCCCGAATCCGTTTCCATCCAGAATTTCTGAAGGGCCCCCGTTTGTTCGTCGTTACACTTAAATTCTCCGCCAACAAGGCCCGAGCGTCCGCCCTTATGGAAGGGCATAATGCCTGGATCAAACAGGGCTTTGACGATGGTATCTTTCTCCTTACCGGAAGCCTTCAGCAAAGTGCGGGCGGAGCGGTTCTCGCCCACAACACATCCCGCGCCGATCTCGAAATGCGCCTCCAGCAAGATCCTTTCGTGGTGGGGGGTGTCGTAAGCGCAGACATTCTTGAAATTGCACCGGGCCGCACCGACGACCGCTTGGCCTTTCTTGGGGCATGAGAAATTGAGCGCGACGATCTTCGGCCCGGATGGGCAGCCGCGTTGCCGCTGGTGCGCAGCCGCTCCGGAGTTCCTGCCCTACCACGACACCGAGTGGGGCTTTCCCGTTGATGATGACCACCGCCTGTTCGAAAAGCTTTGCCTAGAGGGTTTTCAATCAGGCTTGAGCTGGCGGACGATCCTGGCCAAACGCCAGAACTTTCGAGCTGCCTTTCTCGGTTTCGACTTTGACCGCATCGCGCAATTCACGGAGGCCGACATTATGCGCCTGCTCCGGGACGATGGCATCGTGCGCCATCGCGGTAAGATCGCTGCGGTCATAAACAACGCTCAGCGTGCCCGGGAACTGGTGAAGCAGGAGGGATCGCTCGCCGCCTATGTCTGGCGCTTCGAACCGAAGGCGACGGAGCTTGCTGCTCCGCAGACTGCATCCACCTCAGCCGCGTCCATCGCCATGTCGAAAGACCTGAAGAAGCGCAGCTGGTCATTTGTCGGTCCCACCACAGTCTATGCTTTCATGCAGGCGATGGGACTGATCAATGATCACGCCGAAGGCTGCGTATTCCGAGACAGGGCCGAGTCGGCTAGAGCTGCGTTCCAGCGTCCCAGTGCCGCCAACCGGACTTAAACCTCGCCGATATATTCACCTCTTGCCGGGTAGTCGTTTTTGATGACGAAATCCAAAGCTTGCACCATCTCGACGAAATTTGGTCGAGCGAATGGCATGGATTGCACCGAGAGCCAATAGACCGTTTGATCCGGCTTGATCAGGAAGACCCCCGGCTCGGAAAACAGTTGGGGCTCCTCGATGCCGATTGAGGTTTTTCCGCGCGAGGATGAAATGTAGAGACCCCATTGCCGTGCCACGCTTAAAGGCAGACCGAAGCCGATACGCAAGTGCTCAGCACCAATCTTATCGGCCATTTGCCAGGCGCGGTCTTCCCCATCAGAGCTTATGGCGATTGTAGTGACTCCGCGCTCGTCGAAGGATGGCGTCATCCGCTCCAGCTCCTTGAGATAGATGCCGCAGACCGGGCAGTGGAGACCACGGTAAAAGCAGACGAGCGTCATAAGCGATGGCTTTTCGCGGGTGAGATCGAACTCTCCATGCTGGAGGGTTTTGACGGTCAAATGAGGGCCTATTGTTCTCGGGACTAACATCGATCAACTCCGCTTGTGTGATGCTTCCGACGCCCAAGTTGACGTTGGTGCTTCAACATTCCATAGTCAGAGCCATCAATGGTCCTGAAAGCATGATCGAGAATCCGAAAATCCTTCCGAAAGTGGATCGCCTCTCAGCCTTCTTCGACACGTTCGAGCTGGAAGCCTCGCTGGAACCGCCGCGGGCCAGCGACGGACAAGCGAGGCTATTTGTAATCGGCGAACCGGGGGGGCGTGCGGAAAGGATCATCCTTTGCCTGCGCGGCGACACGACCCCTGAATCGCCAGCTTTGGTAACAGCAACGGTCGATTTCGAGGGGGCACACAACCCGCTCTTGAACGCGCTGCCGGATCAAGTTCTGGTCGAAATCAGCGACATTCCAACCCTTCGGGACACAACAGCCGCTTTCCTGGCGGAGGCCTTGGAATCCCGTTGCGGGCGCAGTGCGGCCCTCAACCGCCTCTGCGAAGTGATGGTTTTGCTTATTCTGCGGACAGCGATCGACCGTGGTGCAACAGGACCTGGCTTACTGGCAGGCCTGTCCCACTCCTCTTTACACCGGACATTGGTAGCTATGCATGATGCTCCGACTCGCGCTTGGAACATCGAAGACCTTGCTGCGATGGCGGGGATGTCACGGAGCCATTTCATGGCGCTGTTTCGCGAGGTGGTCGGCACAACGCCGCAGGCTTACTTGACCGGATGGCGTTTGACCRTTGCTCGACGGAAACTCACCAAAGGAGCGAAGGTGAAGGCGGTGGCGCGTCAGGTCGGCTTTGGCAGTGCTGCTGCATTTTCTCGAGCATACTTCCGGAAATTTGGGCACTGGCCATCAGTCCGATCGTAGCACTGAGCATCTAAATCATATTCTGCGGACCTTCGCTTTCGGATTGTTGCATATGTCGAGGCTGGCCACTCGCAGTATTCATTTCCGGGTTATCGAGAGCTTTGCGGTCAAGCTGACCCAGCCGTGGCGTCACTACGGCCGGGCCCTGGCAGGTCAATCTTGCTAACAGTTTGACCGAAAGAGCTGGATCAGGCAGCCCGGCGGCCAAACCAATGTGCAAGCCAATGGTCGATCGACAGCTTTCCCGGTCCCCATGCCATGAGCGACAGCGCCATCGCAGCCCAGGTAATGTGGATCGGCCATCCGTCCGGCACCGTGAGCTCGACGATCAACGTCATGAACAGCAGGCCGGTCGCCGCAAATCGGGTAGCGAAACCCAGGACCAGCAAGATCGGAAAATCGGAAA
>NZ_JBFTQY010000070.1:0-33185 GCF_056399245.1 Rhizobium sp. 01N447_2 | reverse complement strand
CAACAGGGGAGCCGTTGGAACATGGGCGAGACATACACGGTTGGACAATATCTGGTCGACAGACTTCGCGAACTGGGCCTGGGACACCTGTTTTCCGTAGCGGGCGATTATTCGATCGAATGGGTGAACAGTTATGTCGAGAAAAGCGGTATTCAGGTCATCGAGGAGGTGAATGRACTGAATGCCGGTTATGCGGCCGACGGCTATGCGAGACTGAAAGGCATTGGTGCGCTTTGCGTTACTTATTCCGCAGGCTCGCTTTGTGCAACAAATGCGATCGCCGGATCTTACGTCGAGAAAGTGCCGGTCGTTCTGATCAACGGTGCGCCAAGCATCAAGAAAACGCTCACATTCGAACAAACCGGCTACAGTGCGCATCACTTCATCAGCGGGCGGGAAACGGATCTTCAGGTGTTCGAATATATAACGGCCGCTGCCGTCCGCATCGATAGCCCTCATCTTGCGCCAATGCTCATAGATTATGCGCTGACGCAGTGCATCACCGAAAGACGTCCAGTCTATATCGAGTTGCTGGAGGATATGGTGGACCTGGAATGCACGCGCCCGTCGAATGCTTTAAAAGCGGCGCCGGACATATCCGACGAGGACAGTCTCAATCAGTCGATCGCGCAAATCAGCGAAAGATTGCAAAATGCCACCAAACCCCTGATCTGGATCGGTGTCGAGATCGACCGGTTCGGCCTTCACGACCAGGCGGAGCGGCTCATTCGAGCCCTCAAGATTCCCTACGTGACCGAGCTTTTGAGCAAGGCCATCCTATCGGAAGACGATGTCCAATTTGCCGGGGTATTTGATGGCGAATCGTCGTCACCCTATGTCCAGTCGTTGGTCAAAGACTCCGACTTCGTATTGGCGCTGGGCGTCTGGTTGACTGATATCAATGATTTGGGCTGGCCTATCGATCTCGATAAAACCGCATTCGCCTCCTGGGATACAGTGAAATATGGCACGATCTTCAACGCAGAGGTTTCGCTGGCGGATCTCGTCAACGGCTTGATTGACAAAAGGCTGACGTGCAAGGCCCAAAGTCTTCCGGCGAAAACAGCCCGGCAAGCGCCGGCCGTGAATCCGGCAGGCGAAATTACCTATCAGGGCTTCTACGATTTCATTCAGCAGCAGATCGACGGAAATACTATCGTTGGTGCCGACGCGAGTTTGAATTATTTCGGGAGCTTGCTTCTTGAAGTGGGTGCTCGCCGCGGTTTCATCGTACAATCATCCTATTCGGCGATCGGTTATATCGGTCCCGCCGCGACCGGGGTTTCGCTGGCGAAGCAAGATAAACAGAGGCTACTGGTCTTTGCGGGGGATGGCGGGTTTCAGATGACCGCTCAATGCCTCTCGACACAAACCCGCTTCAATCTCAACCCGATCATCTTCGTGATGGACAACGGCATCTATGGCGTGGAGCAATGGCTTGCCGATGCATCGGTTTTCCATGGTAACAAGCCGTTTTACAATTCATGCATCCTGCACCGATGGAATTACAGCAAGTTGGCAGAGGTCTTTGGCTGCCAAGGCTGGAAAGTGGACACCTATGGCGAACTCGAGGAAGCCATAAATGGCGCGAAAGAAAACCTGAACAGTCCGTCCATCATCCAGGTCGTCGTGCCTCAGCGGTCGATCCCCGATAATGCGAACTGGAAAGCAAACTAGAATGGCCGATGCCGCAGAAATTCTGGGGCTTCAGTCCTTGCTGGACCGCTACCCAACACCGCGGTTCTTATAGCCTCAGCCCAGCGCTGACACCATCACAGTAGGTTCAGGGAAGCGTCGCTGGCCAACACAGCTCCCCTCTGCCGCTATAGCGTTTATTTATAGCGAACCGATCGATTCGGCATTGCCGGAACGGCTCACCGTCCGGCAGGACGAACCGCCGGGTGATACAATGGTGATGTCGTCCCTCGTCACTCGGATCCTGCAGTCCACTCGCGATAGGCGAGGTGGATCTTTGCTCCGATCGTCGTGAAAGGCTGCGGCGGCAATGCCGTCGGGGCAGCCAGGCGCGCGTAGACGCGGCCGAGTTCGGAATCATGTCCGAGCGTCAGCTCCGCAGCCGCGATCCCTGATGCCGTCGAGTTCGATGCTCCAAGGCCGTTGCAGCCGCATGCCGCGAATACGCCACGCTCGATCTCACCGAATGCCGGCACATGATTGCGTGTGAGCGCCATCGCACCGGCCCAGCGATACTGCATCCCGACGCCGCTAAGGGTGGGAAAGCGTTTGGAGAACTTGCCGTCGTGGAGGCGGCCGGCTCGCTGGATCGCGGCGTCGCTGACTGCGATGCTCGGATTATAGCTGTAGCGGGAGCGCACCAGGATTCGGTCGCCGGTGCCGGTGCCGGTGCTGATGCGGCGGACGGTCGTTCCCATCGGCAGGGCGGGAGTGGCGGCCCACTTCCGTTCTCCACTGAGGCGCGAGGGGTCGAACGCCTCGGTGAGGGAGGCGTAGGTGAAGACGTGAAGCAGGCGTCCACGGAAGAAGCCGAAGCTCTCCGCATGTCCATTGTTTGCCATGATGATCTTCGCCGCCTGCACCGAACCCTGCGGCGTCTTGACGAGCCAGCCCGTACCGAGGCGTTCGAACGAGAGCGCCGGCGTCCGCTCGTAAAGGGTGACCGGCTTCTTCAGGCAGTCGGCGACCCCGCGAATGTAGGCGGCGGGCTGCACGATGACCGTACCGGGCGTGAACAGACCGGAGGTGTAGACCGGCGATCCCGTGACCGCTCCGATCTCCCTGGTCCTCAGGAGCCGATGGTCTTCGCCCATTTTCGAGAGCTGCTGCGCATAGTCCTCGAGGTGCTTGTCGCCTTCCGCGCTGATGGCGACGCTGTATCGACCACAGGGATCGAACACGTTCTTGCCCCAACCGTTTTCGGTCGCCATCTCGGTCGCCAGAGCAATAGCCGAGCGCTGTATGAGCACGGACTGTCTGAACCTGGCCGCCGACTCTCCGCTGAAACCATCGGACGAGACCTCGTGGGGCAGGTCGATGATGAAGCCCGAATTCGCGCCCGCCGGCCCCTCGCCGACAATACCCGCTTCCAGCACGGCGACCCGCGCGGTTGGGTCCAGGCGTGAGATGCGCCGGGCCGCGGAAAGCCCTGCGAAACCGCCGCCTATGATTGCGACATCGGCAATGACCGAACCGTTCAGCGTGGACTGTGGCGTGCGCGGCGCAAGCGTGGCCACCCAGCCCGAAACGCCTGCGCGTTTCGGAAGCCTGGATGCAACGAAGACGTTCCTTGCGGCCTGGGTCACGTCAGATTGCTTCCCGCTCCATGAGCGTTTCGAGCGCGCGCCGGACGGCCGGAAGCTTTTCTGGGGCAAGCCCGCGCAGCGGCTTTCGTGGAACGCCGGCGCCGTAGCCCACCAGATCTGCCGCCGCATAGACGGACTGCACGTAGTCGCCTTCCCAGATCAGCCCCATCGACGGCTCCAAGATTTTCCAAAGGGCGCGAACCTCGTCCCACTTGTGCTCAGCGGCGGCCTCGACGAGGGCGACGCAGGTTCTCGGAGCGAAGTTCGCCCCACCCCAGATCAGGCCGTTGCATCCGGCATAGAGCGCGTAGGGAACGAGAGGGTCAGCGCCATTCATGACGAAACGGCCGGTGCGGATAAGTGCTGCCTGCTTTCCAAGATCGCCGCTGCTGTCCTTGACGGCACAAAAGCCGGGGATTTCGCTCAGCTTGTCGAGAAGTTCGGGCGTGACGGCGACGCCGACCGCTTGGGGAACGTTGTAGCCAATCACCGGAAGACCGGCCGTCGCAACCTCGCTGTAGAAATCGACGATGCCTTGGTCGTCGGTCGGTCCCTCGAAGAAGGGCGGAAGAACCATGACGCCTTCGGCGCCAGCGTCGCGCGCGCGGATAGTACGCTCGATGACGTCTTCCACGAGGAGAGCGGAGGTCTGCGCAATCACCTTTGCCCGTCCGTTGACGATCCGCGCTCCGCGCCGGATCAACTCCTCGGATTCCTCCTTGGAAAGGTAGACGTGCATGCCGGTGCCGGAGCTGAACAGGAAGCTCTTGACGCCTGCTGCGAGGTAGCGCTCGACATTGTGTTCGAGCCTGCCGTAGTCGATGCGTCCGGCATGGTCGAACGGCGTCGTAATGGCAAGATTCAGGCCTGGAAACTGGAAGTTAGACATTCGTTTTGTGTCTCGCGTTAGGCTACCGAAGGGTCAAGCCAAATGGTCCTAGAGGGTCGGGGTCTCTAGGCCCTCTGGGGCCGCGTACATGGCCATGTTTCGTCGTGAAAGCTCGAGGTGAAGCCGCGCCAGTTCTCCGGCTGCGTCGGGATCACGTTTCCCGATCGCTTCGATCATCTCGTCATGTTGTTGGGTGGCGAGTTCGAGCTCTTCCTGCATGCGAGGCGTGTTCGGGTGCTTGTAGAAGACCTTGCCGATGCGCGCATGGTCGATCTGCAGTCGCCGCAGGCTCGGAACGAGATAGACGTTGTGTGCCATCTCGCCGATCTGTCGGTGGAACTGGTCGTTGTAGAAGACGCGCCCCTCGACGTCGCAATTGTCGACGGCCTTTCGAAATGACTGCTGCATCTGCTTGAGCAGGTCGAGCTGCCCGCGCGTTCCATTCTCGGCCGCCAGCTTGTTGGCGGTGATGTAGATCATCGGTGCAAGAAGGAAGAAGTCATGCAAGGACTGGTAGCTCATCGAACTGACGCGCGCCGCCCGGTTGGCTTCCAGCTCGATATAGCCTTCGCCAGCCATCTGTCGCATCAGCTCGCGAACCGGCGGGCGGGAYAGGCCGAACTCCTCGCTCAGCGCCACTTCGTCCAACACCGCACCCGGCGGCAGCTCCATCGTCAGGATGCGTCTGCGGAGCGTCAGGCTCAGATTCACTTTGCGATCGGGGCTGCCGATCTCGGAGATAATGTCATCGTCCATCTCATAATCCTTTTGAAAGACATTATGTAGACATAAGATAGACGTCAAGAATTTCCTGAGACTCTGGAATCGAATCCGCTCGCCGGCTCAGCGATAGGGCAGTGTCGGGTCAGGGGAAGGTTGCTGCCTTCGTGGTGAAGCGAATGCTGCGTCGGCCTAGCGGCCTTCGATGCTCATCGCCCCGCCGAGCACAGGTGCGAGTTCCGCGACGCGCTTTAAAAGGTCAGTTGCACCTTGCAGGCCGCCGTACGGTCGCCCGCGAGGGTGAAGGCTGCGGTGGCTTCTTCGAGCGGCAGGCTATGGCTGATGATCGGCCGCACATCGATCTTGCGGCTGGAGATCAGCTCGACGGCGGTACCGAACTCCTCATGGAAGCGCTGCGTTCCGTGGAGCTGAAGCTCCTTGCCGACGATGGCGTTGAGAGGGATCGGGACGTCTCCCGTGACGCCGACCTGCACGATCGTTCCGCGCGGCCTGATGGCGGCAATCGCGCCGCGGATGGCCGGAGCGGCGGCCGAGCATTCGATAACGAGATCGAAATAGCCCTTTCCCGCCTCGTATTCTGCAAGCGCCGGGGCATCTTTGGAAACATTGATCGTGCGGCTGGCGCCCATCGCTTTGGCCCTGTCCAGAGCCGCATCCGCGAGATCGGTCACCACGATCTCGCTTGCGCCGTGATAGGAGGCGACGGCGACCATCAGGGCGCCGATCGGGCCGGCTCCGGTGACCAGCACGCGTTTGCCTGTGATATCTCCTGCGCGCGATGCCGCGTGCAGGCAGACGGAGAGCGGCTCACTGCAGGCCGCTTCTGCAGCAGTTGTCGCAACTCCGACTGCAAAGCATTGCTTGGCCGGCACCACCAGCCATTCCCGGAACATGCCCTGCTCATGCGGCAGGCGCATCGCACTGCCCATGAAGCGCATGTCCAGGCAGTGGATCGGCATGTTTTTCTGGCAATATTCGCAATGCCCGCAGGGTTGGCTGGGACTGACCGCCACCAGCGTACCGGTCTTCAGGTCGACCCCCTCGCCCGCTTGGCTCACCGTCCCCGAGGCCTCGTGGCCGGGTATGATCGGCTCGCGAACCCGGACTGGGCCGAAACCGCCGTCCTGATAATAATGCAGGTCGGAGCCGCAAATCCCTGCGGCTGCCATTTTGAGAAGCACCTCGCCGGGACCAGGGGCCGCAACCGCGGCGGTCTCGATCCTGAGATCGCCCTTTTGGTAAAGCCGTGCCACACGTGTCCGCATCGTGTCCATCCTATCTCAACAGTCCAAGCTGCTGCGGCAGCCACAGCGATATGGCGGGCACGAAGGTGATCAGGATCAGCGCCAGGAAGAGCGGCACCAGCCAGGGCAGGATCGCCATGGTCGTGCGTTCGACGGAGAGTTTCGCGACCCTCGACAGCACGAAAAGCACCATGCCGAGCGGCGGGTGCAACAGGCCGATCATCAGGTTCAGCGTCATGATGAGGCCGAACTGGACCGGATCGATCCCGAATTTCAGGACGATCGGCAGAAGGATCGGCACGAGGATGGTAATGGCTGCGATCGTATCCAGGAAGCAGCCGACGAAGAGCATCAGCAGGTTCACGAGGATCAGGAAAACCCATTTATTGTCGGTGATCGACAGGATCGCATCGGAGAGCAATTGGGCCGCCTGGCTCACCGTCAGCAGCCAGGCAAAGACCGATGCCGCGGTGACGATGAAGAGAACGGATGCCGTCGTCTCGATCGTATCGAAACTTGCCTTGGCGAGCGTCGAGGGCGTCATCGTGCGGTAACGCACCAGACCGAGGAACAGGGACCAGAGGACGGCTGCGACGGCGGCCTCCGTCGGCGTGAACCAGCCCATCGTCATGCCGCCGATGAGGATGACAGGCGTCATCAGCGCCATGACGGCGGAGAAGCGGAAATACCAGTCGAGGGCAAGAAGCAGGGCAAGGGCAATGCCCGCCGCAACATTCATCGATACGCCCGCCTGCATCAGCAGATAGATGGCCAGCGGCACTGCCAAGACGACGACGATTTCCATCCCCGCCGACAGCAGCTGCCTCACATCGAACGGCGCATCGGAGCCCCAGCGCTTCCAATAGGCAAAGGCGGCGACGGTTATCATCATCAGGAGCGTCATGACAATGCCGGGCAGGATGCCCGCCATGAAAAGAGCGCCGATCGATACGTTCGCCATCATGCCGTAGATCACGAAAGGCAGCGACGGCGGGAAGATCGGGCCGAGCGTTGCCGAAGCCGCCGTCACGCCGACCGCGGCCTCGACCGGATAGCCGTGATCTTTCATCGCCTTGATCTCGATCGTGCCGATACCCGCTGCGTCGGCGAGCGCTGTGCCCGACATGCCGGAGAAGATCACTGAACCGATGATGTTGACTTGCGCGAGACCGCCCTTCATCCAGCCGACAAGAGCGACGGCAAAGGAATAGATGCGGCCGGTGACACCGGCTGAGTTCATCAGGTTGCCCGCGAGGATGAAGAAGGGCACGGCGAGCAGCGGGAAGCTTTCGACGCCGGCGATCATGCGCTGGGCGACGATGATGTCGGGCGCGACGCCATAAAGGACGATGTAAAGCACGGATGCGACGGCCATAGAGATGGCAACGGGCACCCCGACCAGCATCAGCACCAGAAACGAGCCAAGAAGCAGCAGCATCGGATCAATCCTCGACGGTCTGGAATTCTTCGGGGCGCTCCAGAACGGAGTAGCCGCGGCGCATGTTGGCGATGAAGACGACGATCGCGCGGATCAGCATCAACACGAAGGCGATGAGAACGCTGTAGAAGACGATGTTGCGCGGCAGATCGATGGTGACCATCTGCTCGTCCGCCACGATGTCGACGTAACGCCACATCAGATGGCAGCCATAGGCGAAGAAGCCGATGCGGACGATATCGACGAAAGTGGCGAGCACGCGTGCCAGGCCTGCTGGCATATAGTGATAGAACACGTCCACCTGGATATGCCGCGACGTGCGCACGCACATGACGGAACCGAGAAAGACGACACCGATCAGACAATTGATCGCGATCTCCTCGGTCCATGCGTAGCTGTCGTTCAGCACATAGCGCGTGAAGAACTGCAGGAACACGCAACCGGCCATCAGCCAGAAGACGAGCAGCGTGATCCAGTCCTCGATGGCATAGTCCGAGACGTTTGCGGTCGGCGCGTGCCCTTCGAACTCGTGACCGATTTCTTCGGCCGTGATTTGCGTATGAATTTCTTGCGACATGATCGGCCCTGTTCCAGATCGGAATGAAGGAGCGCGGCGTCTGCAGCAACCAAAGTGTTACAGCGTCCTTGCGCGTCTGAAAGACGCGCGGCGCTGTAAGGCGCCGCGCCGCGTAGTTTACTGGATCGCGCGGATTGCTTCCCAATCGGCCTTCTCGTAACCGAAATCCTCGAACTTGACCTTTTCCATCACGGTCTTTTCGAAATCGGCTTTGTCGACCTCGGTGACATTCAGGCCCTTTTCCTTGAAGGTCGCGATGAGGTTATTTTCCTTGCCGGCGATCGTCTTGCTGGTGCGCTCGGCCGCCTCCTGCATAACCTCGCCGAAGATCTTCTTGTCCTCGTCGGAAAGGCTCGCCCACCGCGTCTTCGAGATCACGGTGTTGAGGTGATCGACGATGTGGCCGGTGAGGATGATGTTCTTCTGGACTTCGTAGAACTTCTTCGCCTCGATTGTCGTCAGCGGATTTTCCTGTGCCTCGACCGTGCCGTTCTGCAAGGCGAGATAGACCTCGGCAAAGGCGATCGGCGTGGTGTTGGCGCCGCAGGCGCGCGGCATGGCGAGATAGGCCGGAACGTCAGGCACCCGGATCTTCAAGCCCTGCATATCGGCGCATTTGGCAATCGGCTTGTTTGATGTCGTATGGCGCGTGCCGTAATAGCTGACGGCGGCGATGTGGTTGCCGGTCTTGTCTTCATAGCCTTTGGCAAGACGCTTGAAGACATCGCTCTTGGTGTAGGCGATCAAGTGATCGGGACCGCGGAAGATATAGGGGAAGTAAGTCACGCCGATCGGCTTGTAGTCGCGTGCCGCGAAGCTCGATCCCGAGATGATGATGTCGACGGTCCCGAGCTTGAGGCCCTGGTTGATGTCGGCTTCCTTGCCGAGCTGCGATGCCGGATAGACCTCGATCTTGTAGCGCCCATCGGTGCGCTTGTTGATCTCTTCCGCGGCCCAGACAGAATCCGTGTGGAAGGGCTCTGACGTTTCATAGACATGCGCCCATTTCAGCACTGTCTGGGCATGCGCGATCGCGCTGCTCGCCATGATCGCGGCTGCAGTGCAAAGTATCGTTGCCAGTCTGCTTTTCATTGCTCTCTCCTCCCGAGCTTGGGTTAGGTCTTGGCAGTTCCTTTCGGCGGCCGCTTGTTGCGTCCGCGCTCCTCTTCCTCCGAAAACTCCTCCCCGAAGCTCTCGGAAAACCTCTTCTGCGACATTGTGAGATGGGCGCGCATGGCCGCCTTGGCGCCAGCGGCATCGCCGGCAGCGATCGCGTCGCGAATGGCCCGATGCTCGTCTAGGGCGCTGCGCCATGTCGTTGGCCCCTCGAAGTGGCTGGCGAGCCTTGCGAAATAAGGGGTCATGCGCATGTCGAACATCTCGCCCGTGACGCGGATCAATGTCGCATTCCCGACGATGGCGGCAATGCCGGTGTGGAAGGCGCGATCGGCATCGAGCACTGCGATTGCATCGTTGACCACGCCACCCATACTCGTCAGAGCTTCATCGAGCAGAGCGATATCGTCCGGTTTGGCGCGACCGGCAGCTTCTTCGGCGATGGCGCATTCGATAATGGCGCGCGCCTGCAGCAGCTCGAACGGCCCCTCCACCGGCTCGCGCTCGGCCCCGGTGACGGTCGCAGCATGCTGGCGCACCACATAGATGCCGGATCCCATGCGGATGTTGACGAGGCCCTCGACCTCAAGGACGATCAGCGCCTCGCGGACGGTCGGGCGTGAAACCGACAGTTGCTCCGCCAGGTCGCGCTCGGCCGGCAGCCGCTGGCCAACGGCAAGCTCGCCGCTGGCGATCATCAACCGAATCTGATCCGCGACCTGCCGATAAAGGCGGCGTGATTCAACAGGCGAAAACATCGTGGGCCTCCCTAGGCGAGCTTCTCCTCAAGCGCGCAGCTGGTCAACTGGCCTGACCAATTACCACTTGAATAGCATTGCTGGAGTTGTGCGTCAATCCGCCGCATAAACTCAGAAGGAGAGTTCAGGCCATAGGCCGAAGCCCGGCGCAAAGAACCCCGCCGAAGCGGGGTTCTTTGCGAATAGGGTGATCAATTGTTATGCGCTGCGCAGGCCTCATCCATCGGCGTGGCGTTGCTGGTGCCGCCTTGCGTTTGAAGATTGCTGGAGTTGTTGACCGGGTTGGGGCACTTGGTCCTGCCTGTCTTCATCGTGCCGCCGGTCGTGGAGTTTGTCGTGGTGGTGTCGGTTCCCATCGGTGTTTTGACCTTCGCGCCACCCTGATCGACGTGGTTCTTGTCGATCGTGGCCCCGGCTGGCGCCGGATTGGATTGGGCGAAAGCAGACGTGGCCATGCCAATAGCGAGAACCGAAGCTGCTACGAGTTTCATACGCATCTGATGTCCTCCTTGGGATCTTTGCGTGATTATTCAGAACCTCGCCAACACGTCATTGTTCCGCAACTGCTGCTTACAAATGCGCGAAACGCGGCAGCAACCGCCACCAGCGGCAATCTGAGTGTCGGGCACATCAGCAGCTTTATGGCTTTGCACGTTTTAATAGTAAAATATCTCGAAAACAATCAAACAGCGCTTAATGCTGACATATCGTGTCACTAACCCTCGGTAAGACCGTTTCAGCCAAACATCACCAACGAAAGGACATGACCATGGCTGAACACACCGGACGCGCGACAGCAATTGCCTGCACCTATATTGAAGCCATCTCCAGCAAAGACATCGACACTATTCTTGAACTCTCGGCCGAGGATGTCGTCTGCTCGTCGCCGATCGGCAAGCTGAGCGGCACGCAGGCATTTCGCGGCTTCCACGAAGGCTTTGCGCGCATGATCAAAAGCGTGAACATTCTCGCTGTCTACGGCGATGATGATCAGGCCGTCATCGTCTATGAAGCCGAAACCCATCCTGTTCCGCGCGCCTTGACCGTCGAGCTCATCACGGTCAACGGCGGGAAGATCGCATCCACCGACGTGATCTACGACTCCGCGCCGTTCGCCGAGTACATGGCGACGGTCAAGCCACACTGAACTTGCCCCAGAAGTTCTTCAAATGATCACCATCACTGCGGCAACAAGAGAGACGGCTTGCTATGAAGAGAATCCAATATCACAGATATGGCGGGCCGGAGCTGATGCAGCTTGAAGAGTGTGAACTTCGCGCAGCCGGCAAGGGCGAAGTCGTGGTGAAGGTCGCCTTCGCGGCAATCAACCCCATCGACTGGAAGGTTCGCAACGGCTATCTGAAAATGGTGACGGGGGAAACCTTCCCGCGGGCCATAGGCAGCGATTTTTCCGGAACGGTAACGTCCGTCGGCCCAGGCGTGACGCGCTTCAAACCGGGCGATGCCGTGTTCGGCCTCGCACATATCAGGGATGGCGGAGCGCTCGGCGAAGCTGTGATCGCACCGGAAGCCTTTCTCGCCAGCAAGCCTGGGTCTGTTTCCTTCGAAGATGCAGCCTGCCTCGCAACACCCGGAGTCACTGCATGGAACGGCCTCGTTGACAAGGCAAAGCTGACGGCGGGCAAACATGTGTTCGTCAACGGCTGCGCCGGCGCTGTCGGCGAGGCGACCGTTCAACTCGCACAGATGTTCGGGGCGACGGTTTCGGGAAGCTGCGGCGCGGCCTCCATGCAGCGCGCCCGAGACCGCGGCGTGCACTCTCTTTTCGATTATCGCACGGCCGACCTGTCGAAGATCCGCGATCGCTTCGATGTTGTCTACGACACAGCCGGCACAATGAAGATCAAGATCGGTCTCGGCCTGCTGCGCAGCCGCGGCGTCTTCCTCGACATTGATCCGACGCCCAGCAAATTCATTCGCGCGATGGTCGACCGCAGGCTGAAGCCAATCATCTGCACCGCGCGGGCCGACATCCTGGACGGGCTTGCCCGTGCCGCAGACGAGGGTAGGCTGAAGCTTCCGGTTTCCGAAATCGTACCGCTGAGCGATGGAATAGAGACGCTGACGGCTCTGGAACATGGCCGCAAGAGCAACGGAAAGGTCCTAGTCCGTGTGAATTGAAACCGATACTCCGGAGCCCCTTCGGCAGCACCGGCAGAAGCTGTGCTAAGATATAGTCATGTCCCAAAGCCAGAGATTGTTCGAAATTCTCCAGATTCTCCGCCGCCATCGCCAAGCGGTCTCCGGGAACTATCTCGCGCAAGAAACGGGCGTTTCCCTGCGGACGATCTACCGGGACATCTCGTTGCTGCAATCCATCGGCGCTGAGATCGAAGGGGAGCCCGGTTTCGGCTATGTGCTGAAGCCGGGTTTCATACTGCCGCCTCTCATGTTCTCGGAAGCGGAAATCAAGGCGATCACGCTAGGCGTGCAATGGGTCACCCGTCAGACAGACGAGGATCTACGCGCGGCGGCTCAGGACGCCCTTGCCAAGATCGAAGCCGTGCTTCCGTCGGAACTCCGTCATGGATTGACCGACAATGATTTCCATATCGGCCTCCCCTCGCTGCCGGCACCCGCAATCAGCCTCAAGATCCTGCGTCAGGCCATGCAGCAGCAGATGAAGCTGCGGATCATCTATAGAGACGCCGGAGATGCCGACAGCCACCGCATCATATGGCCGATTGCAGTCGCCTTCTTCGATTCCAGGCGGATCATTGCCGGGTGGTGCGAACTGCGACAGGATTTCCGGATGTTTCGCGCCGACCGTATCCTCGAAGCAGCACTCCTGGCCGATCGCTATCCCGGAAAGAGGCGGGAATTGGTCAAGCAATGGCGGGCGCAGGCGCAAGAAGCACGCGGCGCGGTGGCACGGGAGACCAGCTAATTCAGCGTCGGCCAGCGGCGATCGCCGAGTTCGTGTTAATTACTTCGCGTAAAGCGCTCGCGACCGCTCGAGATGCTTGAGGAGTGCTGTTTCAGAGCCATCCACGTCGTTTGCTTCAAGGCGATCGACGATTTCGTCGTGTTCGGCGAGCGTGAATTTTTCCTTGCCGGTCCAGATCAGCATCTCGGTATGGTATTCCTTCAGCCAGGCAAGCATCGCTTCGCTGACGGCGACGTAGATCGGGTTGCCTGATATCTGCGCGATGCGGGTGTGGAATTCCATGTCCGCGTCGATAAACTCTTCGGCCCGCCCAAGCGACATTCGCTGGCGTTCGATGATGTTCCTGAGATCGGCGATATCGCTTGCAGAGGCGCGCTGCGCGGCCTCTCGCGCCATGCCCCGCTCGAAGAAGATGCGGGCGCTCTTGAGATATTCCAGCGAGTCCGACGATTGCGACAGCATGATCTTGGCGGTGAGATCGACCTGGCGGAATATCGATTTTGCCGTCAGCCGGAGAACCTTCGCCCGCTCACCGTGCGAAATGCTGACCAGACCTTTGTTGGCAAGGGACTGCATGGCCTCCCTGATCGCCGGCCGGCCGACGCCGAAGCGTTCCATCAGCACGCGCTCGGAGGGCATTTCGTCGCCGGGCTGAAGCTCGCCCGAGGTGATCATTCGCTCAAGTCGATCAAACACTTCGTCAGAGAGTTTCCGGCGGACGATTTGTTCGAGGGGCTGGGTCATCACATCTCGCTGGCTCAAAATGTTTCCTCCTAACAGTTTTCCGGGTCGAGAACAAAGCTGTCAGCGAAAATTTGCGGATCCGAAAATTCTACTTTTCATAAGTTGGAATACTCATTATACCAGATCATGAGTTGACGCCATGGCAATCTGCCGGGCGAGAGGAGCAACCGTCCGTTCCATGATGATTACCCTGACCTATCGTATCGAAACGCCCGGCAGCGTCGAGGCGATGGCGGAAAAGATCGCGAGCGACCAGTCGACCGGCACCTTCGTGCCCGTCCCGGGCGAAACCGAAGAGCTGAAGTCGCGTGTCGCCGCCCGCGTGCTGGCGATCCGCTCACTCGAAGATGCGCGCCATCCAACCTGGCCCGAGGTCGCCCCCGGCACACTGCTCAATCGTGCCGATGTCGACATCGCCTTTCCGCTGGACGCGATCGGCACCGACCTTTCGGCATTGATGACCATTGCGATCGGCGGCGTCTATTCCATCAAGGGCATGACCGGCATCCGCATCGTCGACATGACGCTGCCCGACGCCTTCGGGAGCGCGCATCCGGGACCGCAATTCGGCATTCCTGGAAGCCGCCGCCTCACCGGCGTCGAAGGTCGCCCCATCATCGGAACGATCGTCAAGCCGGCGCTTGGCCTCAGGCCGCACGAAACGGCGGAACTCGTCGGCGAGCTGATCTCATCCGGCGTCGACTTCATCAAGGATGACGAAAAACTGATGAGCCCGGCCTATTCGCCGCTCAAGGACCGCGTTGCGGCAATCATGCCGCGCATTCTCGATCACGAGCAGAAGACCGGCAAGAAGGTCATGTATGCCTTCGGCATCTCGCATGCCGACCCCGACGAGATGATGCGCAACCACGACACCGTCGCCAAGGCCGGCGGCAACTGCGCTGTCGTCAATATCAACTCGATCGGCTTCGGCGGCATGAGCTTTCTGCGCAAGCGCTCCAATCTGGTGCTGCACGCGCATCGAAACGGTTGGGACGTGCTGACGCGCGGCCCCGGCGCCGGCATGGATTTCAAGGTCTACCAGCAATTCTGGCGGCTGCTGGGCGTCGACCAATTCCAGATCAACGGTATCAGGGTCAAGTATTGGGAGCCGGACGACAGCTTCGTCTCGTCCTTCAAGGCCGTCAGCACGCCGCTGTTTAATGCCTCCGATTGCCCGCTTCCGGTTGCCGGTTCGGGCCAGTGGGGAGGACAGGCGTCCGAGACCTATCAACGGACCGGTCGCACCGTCGATCTTCTCTATCTCTGCGGCGGAGGCATCGTCAGTCATCCCAGCGGCCCGGCGGCCGGGGTTCGGGCCGTGCAGCAGGCCTGGCAGGCCGCGGTCGCGGACATCCCGTTGGAGACCTACGCGAAAGATCATCCGGAGCTCGCCGCTTCGATTGCAAAGTTCAGCGACGGCAAGGGCGCATGATCGCGATGGATGAACCTCTCGTCAGCTATTACGGGGACGACTTCACCGGCTCCACCGATGTCATGGAGGCTCTGGCCTCGAACGGTGTCTCGACCGTGCTCTTCCTCGACGTTCCAACGCCGGAACTGCTCGCGCGCTTCAGGGATTGCCGGGCAATCGGCATTGCCGGGACAAGCCGTAGCGAGACGCCCGCATGGATGGGAGAGCACCTTACGCGCGCTTTCGAATGGCTGAATTCGCTCGGCGCTGATATCTGCCACTACAAGGTCTGCTCGACCTTCGATTCCAGTCCCGAGATCGGCAATATCGGCAAGGCGATCGAAATCGGCCGCACGGTGTTCGGGCAATCCATCGTGCCCGTCATCGTCGGCGCGCCGCAATTGAAGCGCTACACGGCTTTCGGCAACCTCTTTGCCGCTTACCAGGGCCGGGTCTTTCGCATCGATCGCCATCCCGTCATGAGCCGCCATCCGGTCACCCCGATGGACGAGGCGGACCTTGCGATCCACCTGTCGAAGCAGACCCGGCTTCCCGTCCTGGTCGCCGATCTTGTCGCCATCACCGCGACGGACGCCGATGCGCGGATCGACGAACTGGCGTCGGCTTCAGAAGGGATCCTGCTCATCGATGTCGACTCCGAGGCGACGCAGGAGGTTGCCGGTCGGCAGCYGCTTCGTGTCACTGGCCGCTCCGGAAGTTTTGTCGCCGGCTCCTCGGGTGTCGAATATGCCCTGCTTAGCGCATGGCGGCGGAGCGGTTTCATCGGCAACAGCGGCGCCGAGTTTCCTGATATCGGCCCGGTCGACCGCCTCGCCGTCGTGTCAGGCAGCGTATCGCCGACGACCGAGCGCCAGATCCGAACGGCTGTCGAGAGCGGCTTCGAGAGTATCGCGCTCGATCCGCTTGCACTGGTCTCGGAGAATGGCGAACAGACGGTGGATGCAGCGGTTGAGGCAGGCACCCAGAAGCTCAGGCAAGGCAAGAGCGTCATTCTCTACACCGCGCTTGGTCCGTCTGCCGACCGCGGCACCGACATCGACAGGCTTCCGGGCGCTCGTCACCGGCTCGGCAGCGCGCTCGGCACGATCTTGCGCCGCCTGATCGAGAACGAAGGGCTTTCACGTGCCGTCGTCGCCGGCGGCGACACATCAAGTCATGCGCTCAGGCAGTTGAAGATCGACGCGCTGACGACGCTTCTTCCGCTGCCGCAGACGCCTGGTTCTCCGCTTTGCCTTGCGCATGGCGACTATCAGCCGACCAACGGCCTGCAGATCGCGCTCAAAGGCGGCCAGGTCGGGACGGACGGCTATTTCGTCCAGATCCGTGAGGGAAGGAAGCGCTGATGGTTTCCTTCGGCATCGGCCGAAACGTGCGATCGCAGAAAAACGTGACTCCAACAAATTAACTAGTGATATGGTGATTGACTCATCATACCAGTATATGATCCTATCGAGAACGGGAAAAGGTGAGGAAACATGACTAAGATTGCCCTCTTCGGCGCAGGCGGGAAAATGGGATACCGGCTTGCCAAAAATCTCAAAGGCTCGCGTTTCGAGGTCCGCCATGTCGAGGTGAGCGACGCAGGCAAGGCCCGTTTGAAGAATGATCTCGGTGTCGATTGCGTGCCCGTCGATATCGGACTCGACGGCGCTGAGGTGGTGATCCTTGCCGTGCCGGACACGGCCATCGGCAAGGTCGCGGCAGGCATTGTCGACAAGCTCCCATCAGGCACCATGGTGATCGCGCTGGACGCTGCGGCTCCCTTTGCCGGCCACCTGCCGAAGCGCGATGATCTTACCTATTTCGTCACCCATCCCTGCCATCCGCCGATCTTCAACGACGAGACGGACATGCAGGCGAAAAAGGACCACTTCGGCGGCCTCTTCGCCAAGCAGCATATCGTCTCGGCGCTGATGCAGGGCCCGGAAAGCGCTTATGCGCTTGGTGAGGAAATCGCCAAGCTGATCTGGGCGCCGGTCATGCGCTCGCATCGGGTCACAGTCGACCAGCTTGCCATGCTCGAACCGGGCTTGTCGGAAACCGTCTGCGCATCGCTGCTCGTCGTCATGCGACAGGCCATGGACGAATGCGTGGCACGCGGCGTGCCGGAACAGGCCGCCCGCGACTTCCTGCTCGGCCATATGAACGTGCTCGGCGCGGTCATCTTCAAGGAAGTCGACGGCGTGTTCTCGGATGCCTGCAACAAGGCGATCGAGTTCGGCATCCCGGCGCTGATGCGCGACGACTGGAAAAAAGTATTCGAACCGCAGGAGATCGCCGAAAGCATCCGGCGCATCACCTGAACCGGCCTGGGGAGGTAAGCCCTCCCCCTCAACTGCGCCGGGGAGACGGGGTCTAGCCGCCCCAGGGAGAAGGGGCTTCATTCACAACAGGGAGGAAAATATGAAACTGACGCGCAGACTGACACTTGCAGCTTTTGCCGGCGCATTGGCGCTCGGAACGGCTCTTCCGGCCTTTTCGGCCGACCTCATCGCCATCATCACGCCGGCGCATGACAATCCCTTCTTCAAGGCCGAAGCCGTCGGCGCCGAAGCCAAGGCGAAGGAACTCGGCTACGAGACGTTGCTCATGACGCATGACGACGACGCCAACAAACAGTCCGAAATGATCGACACGGCGATCGGGCGCGGCGCCAAGGCGATCATCCTCGACAATGCCGGAGCCGACGCCTCCGTCGCGGCCGTCAAGAAGGCAAAGGATGCTGGCATTCCCTCCTTCCTGATCGACCGCGAAATCAACGCCACGGGCGTTGCCGTCGCCCAGATCGTCTCGAACAACTACCAGGGCGCCCAGCTCGGGGCGCAGGAATTCGTCAAGCTGATGGGCGAGAAAGGCAATTACGTCGAGCTGGTGGGCAAGGAGTCCGACACCAATGCCGGTATCCGCTCGCAAGGCTATCACGACGTCATCGACGACTATCCGGACCTGAAGTCCGTCGCCAAGCAGTCGGCCAATTGGAGCCAGACGGAAGCCTATTCGAAGATGGAAACCATCCTCCAGGCAAATCCCGACATCAAGGGCGTCATTTCAGGGAATGACACCATGGCCATGGGCGCGATCGCAGCGCTGCAGGCTGCCGGCCGCAAGGACGTGATCGTCGTCGGCTTCGACGGTTCCAACGACGTGCGCGACTCCATCAAGTCGGGCGGCATCAAGGCAACAGTCCTGCAGCCCGCCTATGCGCAGGCTCAGCTGGCGGTGGAACAGGCAGACGCCTACATCAAGAACAAGATGACCCCGAAGGAAGAGAAGCAGTTGATGGATTGCGTCCTCGTCAATGCTGACAATGCCGGCAAGCTAGAGACCTTCGCCCTGACGAACTGATCAGCCGCGAATTGCAGAGGGCGCAGCGCTGTGCCCTCTGCAATGCATTTCGCAAGACGTCGAGGTTTACTGCATGTTGAGAATGAAGGGCGCTCTGCTCGCTGCCGTCGTGGCGGCAGCCTTGCCCGGTTGCAAGATCATCAAGACGCCGACGGCTGAGGAAAAGGCTGCGGCAGCGGCAAAGACCGCCTTCGACCCGAATGCAAAGGTCGAGGCGATCTGGCAGTCCGAGGCAGTGCCCTATTTTGAAAAGCGCGCCGGCGACCTGAAGGACGTCATGCAGCTTTCCGCCTCCAGCCCCGACGCCGCCGGCGAGAAATACGGCAATCCCCGCAAGCAGAGCAGCTCGCCATGGACCTATGCGGTGAAGATCACCGGCAAGGTCGTTGCGGCCGATACGGCGTCGCGCGCGGCAACGCTCGATGTCGACGCCGATGGCGACGGCAAGGCCGATGCCAAGGTGCAGATCGGGCCGGCGCTGCGCGGCACGGCGCTGCGCGACACGCTGGATTTCGTCAATTTCAATGAATTCAAGAACCAGATCGAGTGGGCGCAATTCGGCAAGGCCTTCAACGAGAAGGCCAATACGGCTTTTCTGTCCGCCGTCCCGCGCGAAGGCCTGGTCGGCAAGACGGTGACCGCGATCGGCGCCTTTCCGCTGCCGAAGAGCGGCGAGCTTCCGCTCGTAACACCTTCGGAACTGAAGGTCGGCCCATGACCACAGGAGAGGCACAAAAGGACGACATTATCCTGCGCCTCGACGAGGTGTCGAAGGTCTATTCGGGTATCGTCGCCGTCAAGCGCGCCAATCTCGAGCTGCGCCGTGGCGCGGTGAACGTCCTCGTCGGCGAAAACGGTGCAGGCAAGTCGACGCTGATGAAGATCATCGCCGGCGTCGAGCGTCCGACGCTCGGCCGCATCATCCTGGACGGCAAGCCCGTATCCTTCGACAGCCCTGCCGATGCGCAGGCGCACGGCATCGGCATGATCTTTCAGGAGCTCAATCTCTTCGCCAACATGTCGGTTGCCGAGAACATCTTCGCCAGGCGCGAGATCACGCGCGGCATCCTCGGTATCGATCACAAGGCACAGGTGCAAAAGGCCAATGCGTTTTTGAAGCGTCTGGATGCCGGCATTGAGGCCGAAACGATGGTCGAGGATTTGCCAATCGGCCAGCAGCAGCTCGTCGAGATCGCCAAGGCGATGTCGTTGAATGCCCGCATCCTGATCATGGACGAGCCGACGTCGGCGCTTTCGGCGGCCGAAGTCGAGATCCTGTTCAAGGTGATCGCGGAACTGAAAGCCCAAGGTGTGGCGATCGTCTATATCTCGCACCGGCTCGAGGAGCTGATGCGGATCGGCGACTACATCACCGTGCTGCGTGACGGCCAGGTCACCGGCGAGGCAATGGTGCGCGACATCGACACGCGCTGGATCGTGCGCTCCATGATCGGCTCGGATGCCAAGGATTTTGCAAAATCCGTGGACCACGCCGTCAGAGCTGAGGTCTTTCGCGCCGAAAATATCAGCCTGCCGCGGCCGACAGGCGGGCTTTCGGTCAACAATGTCTCCCTGTCGGTCAAGGCAGGCGAAATCCTCGGCATCTACGGCCTGATGGGCGCCGGGCGCAGCGAATTCTTCGAATGCGTCATCGGCCGTCACACACACTCGACCGGCAAGATCTTCATCGACGGCAAGCAGGTTCGCGCCCGCGACACCACGCGGCGCATCCGTCGCGGCCTTGCGCTCATTCCGGAAGACCGGCAGCGCGAAGGTCTGGTCCCGGTGCTTTCCATCGCCTCGAACCTGACGCTGGCGAGCCTTAGCCGCTTCACCCGGCTCTTCCATATCGACAGAGGCGCGGAGAAGAATGCTATTCGCGATGCGATCCGCGACCTCTCTATCAAGGCGCCGAACCCGGATTTCGAGGTGACCTCGATGTCCGGCGGCAATCAGCAGAAGGTCGTCATCGGTAAGGCATTGATGACCAATCCGAAGGTGCTTCTGATGGACGAGCCGAGCCGCGGCATCGATGTCGGCGCCAAGGCCGACGTCTTCCGCACTATGCGGCGGCTGGCGGCAAACGGGCTCGCTATTCTGTTTTCGACTTCCGACCTCGAGGAGGTCATGGCGCTTTCCGATCGCATCGCGGTTTTGAGCAACGGCCAACTGGTCGCCGTCTTCGACCGGAACGAGGCCACGGAAGAAGCCATAATTGCGGCTTCGGCCAAGGGACACGGACATCAAGGGAAACTCGCGTCATGATGGCGGCTACGTCAACCACTCTCGCGCCGAAGGGTGCCAACGGCTCGGCGCTTCTGACGCTGATGAAGCTCAGGACGTTCATCGCGCTATTTGCCGTCATCATCTTCTTTGCGATCTTCGCACCGAACTTCACCTCGACGGCGAACATGATCCTGATGTCGAAGCATGTGGCGCTGAACGCCTTCCTGGCGATGGGCATGACCTTCGTCATCATCACCGGCGGCATCGATCTCTCGGTCGGATCGATCGTCGGGCTTTGCGGCATGGTCGCCGGCGGCCTGATCCTTTACGGCATCGAATTGCCGATCGGCTACACGATCTTTTTCAACCTGTTCGAGATCGTGCTGATCACCCTGTCGATCGGCCTGCTCATCGGTCTGATCAACGGTCTGCTGATCACCAAGCTCAACGTCGCGCCCTTCATCGCCACGCTCGGCACGCTCTATATCGCCCGCGGTCTCGCTTTGCTGTCATCGGACGGCCAGACGTTTCCGAACCTTGTCGGCCGGCCGGAATACGCGACGACCGGCTTCGATTTCTTCGGCGCGGGGCGCATTCTCGGCCTGCCGGTGTCGATCTGGATTCTGATCGTGCTTGCCCTGCTGGCGGCCTATGTCGCCCGCTCGACACCGATCGGTCGTCACATCTTCGCCGTCGGCGGCAATGAGCGGGCCGCGCGCATGTCCGGTATCCGGGTCGATGTCGTAAAGATCTTCGTCTATATGTTCTCCGGACTGTGCGCCGCCATCGTCGGCGTCGTCATCTCCTCCGAACTGATGGCAGCCCATCCGGCCACCGGCGAAAGCTTCGAACTCAATGCGATCGCCGCCGCCGTGCTCGGCGGCACCTCTATGTCGGGCGGCCGCGGCACGATCGGCGGCACGATCATTGGCGCCTTCGTCATCGGCATCCTCTCCGACGGATTGGTGATGATGGGCGTTTCCTCTTTCTGGCAGATGGTCATCAAGGGCCTCGTCATCATCATTGCCGTCGTCGTCGACCAGGCGCAACGCCGCCTGCAGCAGCGCGTTACCCTCATGCAGATGGCAAAGGCAGGTTGAGATGACGGTATTGAAAGGGGCTTTGATCGGTTGCGGTTTCTTTGCGGTCAACCAGCTGCATGCCTGGAACGATGTTCGAGGTGCCGGCATCGTCGCGATCTGCGACCGCGACCCGGAGCGGCTGAAGATCGTCGGCGATCAGTTCGGCATCGATCGCCGCTATGGCGATGCCGAGGCTTTGTTTGCCGATGGCGGTTTTGATTTCGTCGACATTGCCACAACAGTCCAAAGCCATCGCTTTCTCGTCGAAATGGCGGCTCGGAACAAGGTGCCGGCCATCTGCCAGAAGCCGTTCGCCAAGACCTTGTCGGACGCGAAGGCGATGGTCGAGGCGTGTCGCAATGCCGGCATCCCCCTGATGGTGCACGAGAACTTTCGCTGGCAGACGCCGATCCAGGCCGTGCGCAAAGCGCTGGAGGCGGATGCCATCGGCACGCCCTTCTGGGGCCGCTTCTCCTTCCGTTCGGCCTACGACGTCTTCTCGGGCCAACCCTATCTGGCCGAGGGCAAGCGGTTCATCATTGAAGACCTCGGCATCCATACGCTCGATATCGCCCGCTATATCCTAGGCGACGTTCGATCGCTCACGGCCCGCACCAAGCGGGTCAATCCCGCCATCAAGGGCGAGGATGTCGCGACCATTCTGCTCGATCATGAAAACGGCGCCACGTCCGTCGTCGACGTCAGCTACGCCACCAGGCTTTCCAGGGAGCCGTTCCCCGAGACTTTGATCGAGCTCGACGGTTCTGAGGGCACGATCCGCCTGACCCAGGGTTACGGCCTCGAAATTACCAACGTCAAGGGCACCACCACCACTGACGTATCGCCGAAGCTGCTGTCATGGGCCTCGCGGCCCTGGCACAATATCCAGGAGAGCGTCTATGCGATCCAGCAGCATTGGGTCGACCAGTTGGAGCGCGGCGCCGAACATTCGACGTCAGGGGTGGACAATCTGAAGACCTTTGCCCTGGTCGAGGCCGCCTATGACAGTGCTGCCGGGGGACAGACGATCGATGTCGGAGCGATGCTGCGATGACGATCGATGCGTTCAAGCTCTACGGCACCCATCTCGTCGATCCGCCACCGGTTCGCCTGAGAGCCGGAAAATTGGAAGCCGATCTCGCCAACGGCAACCTCCGCACCATCCGCTACGATGGGACCGAGGTGCTGCGAGCGATCTCCTATCTCGTTCGCGACCGGGACTGGGGGACGTACAGCCCTGATATCGCCGATCTCCGGATCGAGCAGAGTGACGATCGTTTCGAGGTCGCCTATCTCGCCCGCTGCGAGGGACCGGATGATACGAAGCTCATCATCGATGTTCGCATCGTCGGAAGCCCGGATCGGCTCGACTTCGAGGCCGAAGCTATCGCGCCAACCGGCTTCGAGACCAACCGCTGCGGTTTCTGCATCCTGCATCCGATTGTCATTGTGGCGGGTTCACCGGCGACGGTCGAGCATGTCGACGGACAGATCGTGGCGACACGGTTTCCCGATGTCATCGAGCCCTGGCAGCCGTTCAAGGAGATGCGCGCCATCACCCACGCGGTCATGCCTGGCGTTCAGGCGGAATGCCGGATGGAGGGCGACACCTTTGAAATGGAAGATCAAAGGAACTGGTCGGACGCATCCTACAAGACATATGTCAGGCCGCTCGCCCTGCGCTGGCCCTACCAAATTGCCGCCAATCAGCCTGTCCGGCAGAAAACGTCGCTTGTTATCAGGGATATCAGCGGTTCGACACGGCATCCTTCTGGGGTGTCAGGCGGCGCTATAAAACTTGAACTCGGTGGGCGCACCGGCACCATGCCTGATATCGGCGTGATCATCACACCCGAAGAAGCCGATGCGAGCCTCTCGGCAAAGTCCGTTCTGTCGGAGATTGCTCCCCAGGAACTCCTCTTCCATTTCGACCCCGGTGCCGGGCACGACGTCGAAGCGCTCAGGCGGTTTGCTGCGATCGCCGCGGCCCATCGCGGCCGCTCGATGCTGGAGATCGCCCTTCCCTCCAGGTCGTCCCCGTCAAGCGAGGCGGCCGAGATTGCCCGCCAGATGCGGCTGGCGGAATTCAGGCCGGATGCGATCATGATATCGCCATCCGTCGACCGGCAGTCGACGCCGCCCGGCAGCAAATGGCCGGATTGCCCGCCCCTGGATGAGGTCTATGCTGCCGCCCACGCCGCCTTTCCCGGCATTCGCATCGGCGGCGGCATGCTGAGCTATTTCACCGAGCTCAACCGGAAGCGCGTACCCGATGGACAGCTCGACTTCGTCAGCCACTGCACCAATCCGATCGTGCATGCGGCCGACGACCTCAGTGTCATGCAGACATTGGAAGCGCTGCCCTTCATCACGCGATCCGTTCGGGCGATTTATGGCGACAAACCCTACCGGATCGGCCCATCGACGATCCCGATGCGGCAGAACCCCTATGGTAGCCGCACGATGGACAATCCGGCTGGCGGGCGCATCCCCATGGCCAATCGCGACCCGCGCCACAATGCACGCTTCGGACAGGCCTTCGCGCTCGGTTATGCGATACGAGTGCTGGGTGCCGATCTGGAATGCCTGACGCTATCAGCCTTATCAGGTCCGTTCGGTCTGATCGCCGGTTCGGGGGAACCGACCGAACAGGGTGGACGTCGTCCGCTGTTCGACACTGTCCGGACACTGTGTCAATTGGCTGGTGCAACCTGGCGGGAATGCGTCTCCTCCTCTCCCTCCGAGGTCCTGTCTTTCGTTGCAAGGGATGCTACAGGCGCCAGGCTTTACATCGTCAATCTGACGAGCGAAGAACGAAAGGTCGATTGCGGCGCATGCGGGCCGACCGGGAAAGACTCAAGCGGGGATCTGCTGCTTGCCCCATTGGCTGTCGCCGTCTTGCCGCTGGAGCACGACGCGCTGGCGGATTGACCTCCAGCGGTGCAACTGCATCTATGCGATCGGAACTCGGCTCTCGGGAGGATCGATGTGAAGACGAAGAAACTTATCAATGCCGGTGCGGATGCCGTCGATGAGATGCTGCAGGGGATCCTGGCGGCGCATCCGCGCCATCTCTACGCGGTAGAGGACATGCCCCGCGCGATCATTGCCAGAAACGGGCCACGCAAGGGCAAGGTCGGACTGGTCATCGGTGGTGGATCCGGGCACGAACCGACATTTCTGGGCTTTGTCGGCAAGGGGCTGGCGGACGCCGCCGCAATCGGCAACGTCTTCGCGTCGCCGCCGCCCGATCCGATTGTCGCCTGCGCCATGGCGGTCGACGGCGGCGCCGGTGTCCTGTTCATGTATGGCAATTATGCCGGCGACGTGATGAACTTCGACATGGCTGCCGAGATGCTTGCGCTTGACGAGATCGAGGTACGAACCGTCCTGACCACGGATGACGTGGCGTCTGCTCCTCCCGATCAGCGGGACAGGCGGCGGGGCGTGGCGGGCAACGTCTTCATCTTCAAGGCCGCCGGCGCAGCCTGCGATCTTCTCTATTCCTTTGACGATGTCGAGCGTGTCGCCCGCCATGCCAATGCGCGAACTTATACGATGGGTGTCGCGCTTTCCCCCTGTTCGCTGCCCCAGACCCTCCGGCCGAACTTCCTGATCGGCGAAGGCGAGATGGAGATCGGAATGGGCATCCATGGGGAGCCTGGCGTGGCGCGCGAGCCGCTGAGGCCGGCCGACGCGGTGACCGACGAACTCCTGGACAGCATTCTTCGCGAAATGAAAGCAGACCGGGGCGATCGTGTCGCCGTGCTCGTAAATTCGCTGGGTTCGACCCCGATGATGGAACTCTACATCATGATGCGGCGCGTGAAGTCCCGGCTCGACGATGCCGGGCTCATCCTCCATACGTCGCTCGTTGGGAATTACTGCACCTCGCTCGAAATGGCCGGCGCGTCGATCACGGTCATGCATCTTGACGACGAGCTTCAGCGATTGATCGACCACCCCTGTGATTGCGCGATGTTTGCGAGGTAATCGATGACGTTTACGACCGAAGACCTGCAGCGCATGTTTGCTGGGATTGCCGAGGATATTGCGGCAGAGAGCGACCATCTCTGCGCGTTGGACGGCGCCATCGGCGATGGGGATCACGGCCTTGCCATGGATGCAGGCTGCCAGGCCGCGGCGAAAGCGGTCGGCGAACTTGCCGCCGGAATTGCCCCGACAACCGCGTTCAACGTCGCGGCAAAGGCATTCCTGAATGCGGTCGGCGCTTCGTCCGGCCCGTTATATGCCACGGCCTTGATGCGCGCCGGAGCCGCCGCCAAAGACAAGCAGACATTGAGCGATGACGACTTCCTCAGCGTCTTTGCGGCAATGGCACAGGGAATMCAGGAACGCGGAAAAGCCGAACCCGGGGAAAAGACGATGGTTGACGCCTGGAAGCCCGCGGCTGACGCGGCACTCGATGCCTGGCAGTCGGGAAAGCCCCTCCCCCAATGTTTCGAGGCAGCGGAGAGGGCAGCGCGGGCAGGCTGTGAAGCGACCAGCAATATGACGGCGGCCAAGGGACGGGCTTCGCGATTGGGGAGCCGCGTGATCGGGCACATCGATCCCGGCGCCGCGTCCGCCGTCATCATCATCGCCGCCATGGCCAAATTTGCTCAACGTCGCAATGGTTAGCTCGTCATACCAGTTGACATGTCGATGACTATCTGCAACAAGGGGCCCGGCTTACAAGAGGAGGACGGTAATGCTGACCCTTTCCGCGAAATTGAAGACTGCGAGCCTCGTTGCGATCGCCATGGCGTCGCTATCGGCAACGCCGGTTCTTGCTGAAGACATCACACTCTGGACCCTCAACTTCGACAATAATGCCGCCAATACGGCCCTGAAAAAGGTGGCGACAGATTTCGAAGCCGCAAATCCTGGAACGCATGTCGAGATCGTCCAGCGCGCCGTCGACGAGCACAAGACCGCCCTGCGTGTCGCTGCAGGCTCCGACAAGGGGCCAGACATTTACTTCAGCTGGGCGGGCCTCGGCCTCGGCGGCGAATATGTGAAGGCCGGCCTGTCCCTGCCGCTCGACAAGTACTATGCCGAGTATAAGTGGAACGACGAGTTGCTGCCCTCGGCAGCGGCTTTTGCCGACCTTTATCCCGGCGGCAAGCACGGTGTCCCCTTCACCTTCAAGGGTGAGGCCGTCTACTACAACAAGAAGCTTTTCGAACAGGCCGGCATCAAGGAAGAGCCGAAGACCTACGAGGAATTCCTTGCCGCAGCCGATAAGCTGAAGGCTGCAGGCATTCCGGCCTTCACCTTCGGCGGCACGGTCAACTGGCACGTCATGCGCCTCATGGACGTCATCCTCGAAACGAAGTGCGGTGCTGAAAAGCACGATGCGCTGAAGGCGATGACGCTGGACTGGACCAAGGAACCCTGCGCGACGGAATCCTTCGCGGAGTTTGCCAAGTGGACGAAGGACTATACGCTGCAGCCATTCATGGGCATCGACAACAAACAGTCCTACAGCCTCTTCACCGCCGGTCGTGCGGCGATGATGCTCGAAGGCGACTGGCTGGTTAGCCAGCTCGACGGCTCCGGTGTCAATCTCGATGACTACGGCATTTTCCCCTTCCCGACCAACACCGACCGGCTCTATGGCTTTGCCGAGTACAATTACATCAGCACCAAGAGCAAGAGCCCTGACGTAGCGGCGAAGTTTCTCGACTATTTCCTCTCGACGAAGGTGCAGCAGGACCTGCTCGGCCAGCTGAGCTCGACCTCCGTCAACAAGAACGTACAATATGCCAACCAGAAGCCGCTCGAAGCGGAATGGCTGGGGATCTTCCAGAAATACGGCAAGGTCTACATGAACGGCGACCAGGCGTTCCCGCTCGATGTCACGACGGAATATTTCCGCGTTATCAATGACGTCGCTTCCGGTAGCACCGAGCCGGCCGAGGCGGCCAAGCAGCTGCAGAGCTTCATCGCCAGCAGAACCTGATTCCTCCCGAGGCGCCAGCCGATCGACCTCAGGGTCGTGCGGCTGGCACATTCTTTCGTGAGCTGGCAGCAAATGCACCGCCAGGAGGAAAACATGTCACTTCGACAATCGTCACATGATCCGCGCGTGCAAGCGCTCATCCTGCTCGTGCCGGCCCTGGCAATCTATGCCGTCTTCGCCCTCTATCCGATGCTCAATGTCGTCATCCTGAGCTTCCAGAAGTGGAACGGGCTCGATCCCAATCGGCAATTTGTCGGCGTTGCGAACTATTCGGCGATTTTCACCAAAGATCCGGTCTTCTGGGTGGCCTTCCGCAATACCGTGATCTGGACCGTGATGAGCCTGATCTTCCCCCCGATGGTCGGACTGCTGCTGGCGCTCAGCCTCAACCAGAAGATATTCGGCCGCAATGGCCTCAGGGCCATCTTCTATCTGCCAGTCATCATCGCGCCGATTGCCGTCGCCACCATGTGGAAATGGATGTACGACCCATTCTTCGGTCTTTTCAGCCAGTTGCTCACCTCGTGGGGCATGCAGGGCTGGATCAAGGACTGGCTGGGCAACAGGGATATCGCCCTTTATTCCGTCTTCGTCGCCTATCTCTGGCAGACAGTCGGCTTCTCGATGGTCCTGTTCCTGGCGGGCCTGCAGAACGTCTCTCAGACACTCGTAGAGGCCGCCCGCATCGATGGCGCCGGCCGCTGGAAGGTGTTCAAGCATGTGACATTGCCGGCATTGCGCCCGACAATCACGATCGTCCTCGTTCTTTCCGTCATCTCGTCCCTGAAGGCTTTCGACATCGTCTATGGCCTGACGGGCGGCGGTCCGGCGCAATCTACCCAGATGCTGGCGCTCTGGGCGTTCACGCAGGCCATGCAGATCTTCGATTTCGGACGGGGAGCGGCGATTTCGGTCGTGCTGCTGCTGATCACCATGGCCGTCGTCATTCCCTATCTCAAATGGACCCAGAAGCACGAGGAGGTTGAATCGTGACAGCAGTGCCGACCGACCAGACCGCGGTGCATTTGCAGGTCGAACCATCGTCGATGAAGCGGGATCCCATTCTGATCGGCCTCTGGATCACGCTTGTTATCGTGGCGCTCGTCTGGGTCGCGCCGTTCGTCTTCATCGTCTTCACCTCGTTGAAGACGCCGGCGGMTGTGACAGGCACTGGCGCCTTCGTGCCGCCAACCGACCTCGCTTTCGAAAACTACAGCGCTGCATGGAGCCGCGGCAACTTCGCAAGCTCCTTCTTCAACAGCGTCATCATAACGGTCATCAAGGTGCCGCTCGGGCTGTTCCTTTCGGCGATGGCCGCCTATGCCCTTGCCAAGATCAAGCTGAAGATCACCAAGGCCCTGCTGCTGCTCGTCGTGTTCGGCACGATGATCCCCTTCCAGGTGATGCTTGCGCCGCTCTTTACCCTGGTGAATTCACTCGGCCTCATCGACACCTAYCCSGGCGTYATCCTTCCCTACATCGCCTTCGGYGTTCCMTATCAGGTYTTCATCCTGCATGGCTTCTTCAAGAGCATTCCCAAGGAGCTGTCGGAAGCAGCGCTGATCGACGGTGCGAGCCACTTCGTCATCTTCAGGCGGATATTTCTGCCTGTGTGCCTGCCCGTGCTCGCCGCACTGCTCATCCTCGACTTCGTTTCCACCTGGAACGAATTCGCCATGGCGCTGGTGCTGCTCCAGGATCAGCACATGTGGACCTTGCCGCTCGGCCTGATGTCGTTTCAGGGGCAGTTCTCCAGCAATTACGGCCAGCTCAATGCGGCCATCGTGATGACCGTCCTGCCGGCGACGATCGTTTATCTCATGTTCCAGCGTTACTTCGTCTCTGGCCTGACCTCCGGTGCTGTCAAAGGCTAGCGACCACAAAGCTATTCCATGAGGAGAATATTCTATGTCTGATGCAACAGTCGAAAAATGGGGCGTGTTCGAGGCCTCCTTTGATGGACCCTCCGGCGGCAATCCCTATCTCGACGTGGCATTCGATGCCGTGTTCACCCATAAGAGCCGCGAAGTCCGCGTGCCGGGCTTTTATGACGGCAACGGGACCTACCGTATCCGCTTCATGCCGGACATCGAAGGCGAATGGTCGTTTCTGACGCGTTCCAAGACTGCTGCACTCGACGGCAAGACTGGCGCACTGATTGCGGCCAGACCCTCGGCCGGCAATCACGGCCCGGTGCGCGTGCGCAACAAATTCCACTTCGCCTATGCGGACGGCACCCCGTTCCTCTCCTTCGGGACGACCTGCTACGCCTGGACGCACCAGCCGCTCGAAATGCAGAAGCAGACCCTCGAAACCCTCAAGAAGGCCCGCTTCAACAAGCTCCGGATGGGCGTGTTCCCGAAGGATTATCCCTATAACGTCAACGAGCCGCTGTACGCCTGCTTCGAACGCGGAGCGGACGGGAAGGAAGACTTCGACCGCCCGAGCCCCGCCTCGTTCCAGCACTTCGAGAAGCAGGTCGCGGCGCTCTGCCAACTTGGGATCGAAGCGGATATCATCATCTTCCATCCCTACGATCGGTGGGGCTATGCCGACATGTCGGCCGAACAGGATTTTCGCTATGTCGAATATCTGGCCGCTCGTCTCGCCGCCTACCGGAACGTCTGGTGGTCGCTTGCCAATGAATATGATTTCCTCATCGATACGAAGCCGATGGAGCAATGGGATCGCTACTTCCACATCCTGGAGGAAAACGACCCATACCAGCACCTGCGCTCCATCCATAATGGCGACGTGACTGCGAATTTCGATCATCGCAAGCCGTGGGTCACGCACACCTGCATTCAAAACCCTGACGTCAAGCGGACACAGGAATGGCGCGATGCCTATGGCAAGCCTGTCGTCAACGACGAGCCGGAATATGAGGGTGACATCCTGCAATCATGGGGCAATCTCAATGCGCAGGAGCTCGTGCACCGCTTCTGGATCACGATGGCGCGCGGCGGCTATGCCGGCCATGGCGAAACCTATTCCCATCCCGAGGACCTGATCTGGTGGGCCAAAGGCGGGGAACTGCGCGGCGAAGCGTGGAAACGCATCGGCTTCCTCCGGGACCTCCTGGAAGCCGATGTCAAGCACGGCCTCGAGCCGCTCGGCATCATCGGCGAATGGCCCTGGTCCCGCGTGTCGGGCGCCCGCGACGGCGACGGCGATTTTCGTCTGATCTATTTTGGCGAGCATCAGCCGGTGATCTGGTCCACCGGCCTGCCGGTCGACGGCGACGATTATGATGTCGATCTCATCGACACATGGGAGATGACGATCACGCCGGTCGAGAAGGTGGAGGCGCCCATTCCACATCCGACACGCCATGGCTCGGTCGTGCGCGGCGGTAAGCCGGACGCGGCCTTCGGCGTCAAAATTCCGCGTAAGCCATATCAGGCGCTGCGCGTGCGCAGGAAGCGCTAGAAGATGGCAAGGGGTACGAAATGTCTGGCTTGAGCATCAGAAACGTCAAGAAATCCTTCGGCACGGTCGACATCATTCATGGTGTCGACGTCGAGATCGCCGATGGTGAGTTTACCATTCTCGTCGGCCCCTCCGGCTGCGGCAAGTCGACATTGCTGCGCATGATTGCGGGGCTCGAGGATATTACCGCCGGTCAAATCAGCATCGACGGCCGGGTCGTGAACAATCTGCAGCCGAAGGATCGCGATATCGCGATGGTCTTCCAGAACTATGCGTTGTACCCGCAGATGACGGTCTCCCAGAACATGGGATTTGCGCTCGAGCTCGCCGGGGTCAAGCGGCCGGAAATCGAACAGAAGGTCGGTGAGGCTGCGGCAATTCTCGGATTGCAGCCGCTTCTCGATCGAAAGCCGGCTCAGCTGTCGGGCGGACAGCGGCAGCGCGTCGCGATGGGCCGCGCCATCGTTCGAGATCCGAAAGTCTTTCTCTTCGACGAACCGCTCTCCAATCTGGATGCGAAACTGCGCGTGAAGATGAGAGCGGAGATCAAGGCTCTGCACCAGCGCCTGAAGACCACGATCGTTTATGTCACCCACGACCAGATCGAGGCCATGACCATGGCTGACAAGATCGTCGTGCTCCACGGCGGTCGCRTCGAACAGATCGGCAGTCCGCTCGAACTCTACGACCGACCGCGCAACATCTTTGTCGCAGGTTTCCTCGGCTCCCCCGCTATGAACTTTCTCGAGGGAACCCTTGAGGGCGCAGGCAACCCCGCATTGTCGCTGCCGGGTGGATCACGCGTAGCACTTTCGCGGGCTCCAGCCAATTCCRCCAACAGACCGTTGACGCTGGGTATTCGTCCCGAAGACATCACCTTCGGTGGCGAAAACGGTGTGGATGCCGTGGTCAAGGTGGTCGAACCCACGGGATCGGAAACCCATGTCGCCGTGGAGCTCGAAGGCAGGGAGCTGACATGGGTCGTTCGCGAACGTGTCGAACTAGTGCCAGAACAGCCGGTGAAGCTTTCTTTCGAAACGGCCAAGGTTCACTTCTTCGACCGGCAGACGCAGCAGCGCCTGAACGCCTGAATAAGGCGCGTCAGCAGATCCGTCGAACGCGGAACCGGAATTTGCCCTGGCAGACGAAGTGGTGACTTGTACTCTCGAGTCTCGCCAAAACGGTTTTGGTTGAGGATGAGGTAGCGAAGACATGCGCATTCGAAGGGCCGGCTCTGCTGACGCGGAGGAGCTGAGCAGTCTCCTGAACGAGATCATCCGGGCTGGCGGAACAACCGCACTCGAGACGCCGCTTTCGGCTGCCGAGTTTGCGGACTGGTTCATCGATGGCGAGTTTCCTCTTACCTGCCATGTTGCGGAGCACGATCAGTCGCTCGTCGGTTTTCAGTCCCTGAGCTTATACGGCGATCCGCCGAAAGGCTTCGCCGACATCGCGACCTTTGCCCGCATGACCCCAAGGACCCCAGGCGTCGGCACCGCTCTCTTCCCCGCAACCCGAGCCGCAGCGGAAGAATTCGGGCTCGAATTCATTAATGCCACCATTCGGGCCGACAACGTCAGCGGCCTTGGCTATTACACAAAGATGGGCTTCAAGACCTATGATCGGCTAATCCAGGTTCCGCTTCAGGACGGGACGCCCGTCGATAGAATCAAGAAGCGTTTCAGGGTAGACGCCAAGCACCACACGATACCCGACGCCTGAAACGTGTTCGATGGTGCTGTGGGAGTGCTTGGGCTCCAAGGGCCGGACCGGTTCAGCCGTCTGCAGCGTCGCCTGTTGTCGGGGACACCAATAGGCCGATACTGCCTCTTTGCAGGCCGCACTTTGATGCGGCGACGTACGTGGGGCAAAATCCATGGCGGCGTTTTGGTGAGCGGTCATAGAAGTGTGCATAACCGCGCGCTTTGAGAAGTGATTGCTAGTCTGGGGATTCTCAAGCCGGGGCAAATCATGATTCGATTCTGCCATGAAGAAACGGCTCCCCTC
>NZ_JBFTQY010000069.1:0-33342 GCF_056399245.1 Rhizobium sp. 01N447_2 | reverse complement strand
ACGGCCCATGCCGAACAAAAAGGGTCGCGCAAGCGGCCCTTTCTGCTGTAAAATAATAACGCGGGGTGGAGCAGCCCGGTAGCTCGTCAGGCTCATAACCTGAAGGCCGCAGGTTCAAATCCTGCCCCCGCAACCAAATCTTACCATAATACACATACTCAAAAGCTCGCCATTCCGGCGGGCTTTTGACGTTTCTAGACCTCGGTCGAGGCACGGCTGCGGTAACCGGAAGCCCCGGACCGTAAAAACGGTCGGGGCTTTGCTGCTTTTGGCCAAATGGCGTGGCCGACACGAGAAATGCGAGAAGGTCACACAAGCCGGCCAAGCGATGATGAATTAGTCGACCTGCCCACATGCCCCTACGAGTGTCTGAACCACGTCCTCGCCGCGACAGATGAGGCGTGCATAATCCTCAGATCAACC
This sequence comes from Rhizobium sp. 01N447_2, assembly GCF_056399245.1. Taxonomy (NCBI): domain Bacteria; kingdom Pseudomonadati; phylum Pseudomonadota; class Alphaproteobacteria; order Hyphomicrobiales; family Rhizobiaceae; genus Rhizobium; species Rhizobium sp. 01N447_2. The sequence goes on along the minus strand of NZ_JBFTQY010000069.1, from coordinate 32,919 downwards.
CATTTATCGGTTCTTAAGCAAAGAATGACAGTTTGGCTCCGATCGGTGGTGGGGGTGCATTCGTGGTAAATGGTTTGATGTCGCGGGTTCGCATTCAGACGAAGGTGCTGGTACTTTTGGCGCCATTCGTCATTAGCCTATGCGCAGTGGGGCTGACGGGCTACTACGCGGCCAGCCTTCTCGAAGGTCGGATGGAGATCTCCAACCATGTTTTGCAGTCTCTGAACGGGTTCAAACATGTTTCTTCCAGCATGACCGGCTTTCTGATGAAGCCGTCGCAGGAAGCCCGTGATACCGCGCTTGCGGAGGCCCGAGAGCAACTGGCAAACCTGAAGCAGACGATCGAGAGCCTAAGGCCGACGACCGATGTGGGGCTTCTTGACCGCGCGCTCGATCAATCGCAAATCATCCCGCAAAAGATCGAAGCGATCTGGCAAATCGAAACGGGGCAGCAGAAAATTCTCAGTGATGTTGACGCTGCTTCCGCGGCACTTCTTGATCTGCAAGGGCAGGTTGGCAAGCGCTCGTTCATGCTGATGGCTAGCGCGAAAAAGACGGAAAATGCTAACAAGGGCGGTCTGAACAATTCCGTCTCCGTCAGCGCCGCCGCCAGTGTCGCGACAAAACTTCGCAATGACTATACGAATGCGACGACGCCGGCTGACAAAGTTAGCCTGTTAGCCAAATACGCGCCCGATTTGCAAAAGGCAAAGGAGCAGCTTTCGCCTGCAGTCGCGACCGACAAACAAGCCCTCGCCGCGCAGTATGCCGCTGCTGTGGACGCCATCGCCAACGCTTCGAAGGTGTCGCTGGACACTTTGGATGTCCCAACAACGGATGCCACCGTTGCCAATCTTGCTGCAACTGGCGACAGTCTCAAGACGATTGGCGACGATCTGATGCGGACCTCCGTGCTCGCGCTTGCCGCGTCGGACAAGGATATCTCGCAGGCGACGAATGTCGGCAACGAACTGCGCGCCATCGTTAACAGCAATAATGAGATCCGCGTCGGCTTCGCCGAACTCGCCGGCAATCCAGACGACGCGCGAGTGAAGAAAGTTCAGCAGTCGATCTACATGTATCAGACCGAGCTCGGCCGTCTTGCCGGCATGGTGAACGACGACCCCGTCTTTGCCGAAATTCCGAAGAAGGCTCAACCCGTCCTCGATCTGCTTGCAGCAAACGCGGCAGCGCTCTCCGAAGGTGCGGCGCGCAAGCTGGCTGAATTTGATAGCGCTGCGGCGCAGATCGACAACACCTGGAACCTGCTTGCTCAATTCGCCGAGACGCAAAGGCAAAATGCTGGGCAGGATCGTCAACAGGCGAATAGGATATCCGGTGGCGCCATTGTGTTCGGCATCCTGATCGCTATGACCGCCGGTGCCGCGCTGGTCATCACCCTGAAGGGACCGATCACCCAGATTACCGCAGCGATGCGCAAGATCGCAGAGGGAAGGCTCGATACCGCAATCACCGGCGAGGCACGGGGCGACGAAATCGGGGAAATGGCGCGCGCGCTTTCCGTCTTCAAACAAAACGCGCTGTCGAATGTCGAAATGGAACAACAGGCCGAGATCGCGCGTAATGATGCGGAATCTGAGCGCGCCCGCAACGAACTCGAGCGGCGTAGCGCCAAGGTCCAGGTTGACGCTGCAATCGAGGCTCTTGCAGAAGGGCTAACGCGGCTGTCGCGCGGGGAGTTGAATTTTTCGATCGATACGCCGTTTGCCTCCGAACTCGACCGGATCCGCACCGATTTCAACATGTCGGTCGCGGGTCTCAAGGAGACGCTCTGCGATATCCGCGAGACGTCTTCCCTCATCAGCGACAATGGCCGGCAGATGGCGGAAGCCGTTGATGACCTGGCCAGCCGAACGGAAAAGCAGGCGGCCGCACTTGAGGAAACAGCAGCGGCAGTGGAGGAGATTTCTTCCGCCGTCAACACCTCTTCAGGACGGGCAGCAGCAGCGCTTGCGCTTGTCCAACGCGCCAAACAGGGCGCCGACGCCTCGGCCTCCGTGGTCCAAAACGCCGTTTCGGCCATGGGGCGGATTGAGGACGCGTCCGGCCGGATCGTTCAGATTGTCAGTGCCATCGACGCTATCGCTTTCCAGACCAATCTCTTGGCCCTAAATGCCGGGGTCGAGGCGGCAAGAGCGGGTGAGGCCGGCAAGGGCTTTGCTGTCGTGGCGCAGGAGGTGCGGGAGCTGGCGCAACGATCGGCTCGCGCAGCCAAGGAAATCGGCGAGCTCATCAACAATTCCGTCCGAGAGGTTGCGTCCGGCTCCGAATTCGTCGGCCGCACCGGCGATGCGCTGATGGAGATTTCCAGCGAGATCGTCCACATTGTCGGTCATATCGAGCTCATCGCCTCGTCAAGTCGCGACCAAGCGACGACACTCCATTCGATCAACGCATCGGTGAACGATATTGATCGTATGACGCAGCAAAATGCGGCGATGGTGGAAGAGACGAATGCTGCCACCAGACAGCTATCGTCCGAGGCGCTTGCACTTACCGACATGATTGCGCGCTTTCGGCTTGAAGGCCACGAGAGCGCGGCTTCAAGAGGGTACCAGACTGCGGCATGAGGGCAGCATGTATTCGCAGTGAGATGCATGATTCCGATCAGCAGGCTGATGAGTAATACGTTTCCCTTGATCAGTTTTCAGGCGCACGATAGTTGCTAAAATAGCAATCTTCTAATATACGTGGAGCCGGCGTTTTAATATTTCCGCAGCGGCAAGCAACGTCCCTCCAACTGACGGGCGTTTATTATCTTATTCAGTAGGGCGTTCGATTTTATGAAGTAGATTAAAGATTTATAGGGGGAAGGAATAATGCGAAAATGGGCATCTTCTCTACTGACGGCTCCGCATGGAAGGCGTCGTCTTCTGTTTGCTATCTCGGGATTGCCAGCGTTCTGCGCAGTGGTGCTCTCAGCTGGTGTCGCGTTCGCGCAGGCGCCGACTGAAGAGCAGCGCAATGCGATCAAGGCGGAATGTCGCTCCGATTTCATAGCGCAATGTTCAGGGGTGACACCGGGCGGCATCGAGGCGCTCACTTGTCTGCAACAGCATAATGCCACACTGTCGGCGGGCTGCCGGAAGGCGGTGTCGGCGGTGAGCAAACCCAAGTCGACATCCGCGGAGCCCGCCCCGGCTGCGTCCGCAACCACTTTGGCGACCACACCCGTACCGGCGACGGCCGCACCGACGCAGGCGCAGCGCAACGCCGCCAAATCGGCCTGCCAACGCGATTTTATGGCGCAATGCTCTGGTGTCACACCGGGCGGCACCGAGGCACTCCGCTGCTTGCAACAGCACAATGCCGCTCTATCGGCGCCGTGTCAGCAGGCCGTTGCGGCCTTGGGAGGATCAGCCGGGGGAGGATCAGCCGGATCAACCCCAGCCAGCGGCGGTGCTGCTGCGACGGTTGCGACCACGCCTGCTCCTCGGGCCATGATGCCGGCCTTCTCGCCGCGCGAGGAACTGATGATTCTGCGCGAAACCTGCGGATCGGATTTTCAGGCTCTGTGCCGCACGGTGCCTTTGGGCGGAGGACGGGCTATCGCTTGTCTTCGGGACAATTTGCAACACGTGTCGCCTGCATGCCACCGGGTGCTGACCTCGGGACTATAGCGTCTGTTCGAAACTTGCGCTGTGAAGAGACCTCAGCAGAAACCTGCCTCCGCGTGAAACCGCAGGTGATTGCGCGACAGGCTGTTGCAACAGCCTTACTGAACCTTCGGCATCTCCGCCTCCGCGACGGCCGCGGTCTTTATGCGCCCTTTCCAATATTCCTCGAGGCGCTGCAGCAGGACGTAGAAGGACGGTACGAAGAGCACGGCGAGGCAGGTCGAGGCGATCATGCCGCTGAAGACCGATATGCCGATCGACTTGCGGGCGGATGCGCCGGCGCCTGTCGCCAGCACCAGCGGCAGGACACCGAGAATGAAGGCGAAGGACGTCATCAGAATCGGCCGGAAACGCAGGCGGGCGGCCTCGACGGCGGCATCCAGAATTTCCATGCCTTCCGCCCGCTTTTCCCGCGCATATTCGACGATGAGAATGGCATTCTTCGATGCAAGCGCAATCAGCAGGATGAGGCCGATCTGCGTATAGAGATTGTTGGCAACGCCCGCTGCCGTCAGGGCCGCCACCGTGCCGAGGAGGGCGAGCGGCACGGCAAGTATGACTGCCAGCGGCAAGATCCAGCTTTCATATTGGCCGGCGAGCACGAAATAGACGAGGAGCATGGCGAGCGCGAAGACGAAATAGATCTGCCCGCCCACGGCCTTCTCCTGATAGGACAGCGCCGTCCATTCGAAGCCGGCGCCCGGCGGCAGCGTTCGATTGGCAATCTGTTCCATGACATCGAGCGACTGGCCCGAACTGAAGCCGGCGGCCGGCCCGCCAACGATTGTTGCTGAGGGGTAGAGATTGTAGAGGCTGATCAGGGAGGGGCCTTGCGTCGTCGTGACATCGACGACCGTGCCGAGCGGCACCATTGTCCCGTCACCGGCCTTGACCTTCAGATTGCGAATGTCATCCGGGCTGACCCGGAAATCGGAAGCGGCCTGCGCATAGACCTGGAAGGTGCGGCCGAATTTGTTGAACTGGGTCACATAGCTCGAGCCGACGTAGCCGGAGAGCGCCGAGAAAACCTRACCCACGGTAACCCCCAATGTCTCCGCCTTGATGCGGTCGACGGCGACTGCGAGTTGCGGCACGTTCGAGCGAAAAGGCGTGCTCAGCCTTTGCAGCGACGATTGGGCACTGCCGTTCTTGACGATCGTATCGGCAAGCGATTGCAGCAGCGGGTAGTCGGAAATGCCGTTCTTGATCTCGACCTGCATGGTAAAGCCGCTGGCATTGCCGACGCCCTGGATCGGAGGCGGCACGACCACCAGCGTCTTGGCGGCGAGCACCCTTTGCAGCGCGCCGTTCAGATGCTGGTAGATCGACAGCAGATCCTCCCCCTTCTGCTTGCCGCGCTCGTCCCAATCTTTCAGCACGACATAGGCCACGCCGGCATTCTGCAGGCTGGCATTGTTGTCGAGAACGGAAATGCCGCTGATCGTCAGCACCTGATCGACGCCAGGTGTGGCTTCGGCGATCTTGCCGACCTCGTTCATCACGGCATCGGTGCGCTCCTTCGAGGCACCGTCAGGCAGTTGTGCACTGATCAGCACGTAACCTTGATCCTCGACGGGCAGGAACGCGGTCGGCAGACGGGTGAGGCCCCAGACGGCGACCCCGATCAGGACAGTTGCCGCTATGGCCATGACACCGGCGTGGCGGGTCATCGATCCGATCAGCCCGGCATAGCCGCGTTCGCCTTTGTCGTAGACCCTGTTGAAACCGCGATAGAAGACGTTGCGTTTCTCGGGCGGGACCGGCGGCCGCAGCCAAAGGGCGCATTGCGTCGGTTTCAGCGTGACGGCATTGATGGCGCTGATCAGCGCCGTGGCGGCGATGACGAGGGCGAATTGCCGATAAAGCTGTCCGGTCAGGCCGGGCAGGAAGGCGGCCGGAATAAAAACGGCCATCAGCACCAGCGTAATGCCGATGACCGGACCGAGGAGTTCCTCCATCGCCTTCTCGGCCGCCTGTCGGCCGGAGAGGCCCGCCTCGATGTGGCGGGCGACACCCTCAACGATGACGATGGCATCATCGACGACGATGCCGATGGCGAGAACGATGGCAAACAGCGTCGACAGGTTGACGGTGAAGCCCAATGCCGCCATGGCCGCGAAGGCGCCGATGATGGTGACCGGAACTGTGGTCGCCGGCACGAGCATTGCCCGCCAATCCTGCAGGAAGACGAGAATGACGATGAGAACGAGGACGCCGGCTTCGATCAAAGTGACATAAACCTCGTCGATGGATGCCTTGACGAATTTCGTCGTGTCAAACGGTACGTGATATTCAAGGCCCTGCGGGAAGCTCTTCGAGAGCTCCTGCATTTTTGCGCCCACCTCCTGCGCCACCGCAATGGCGTTGGCCTCCGGCAACTGAAAAATGCCGATGCCGGCCGCCGGCCGGCCGTTCTGCATGAAGGACTGGCTGTACGTCTGGGCGCCGAGTTCGACGCGGCCGATATCGCGGATGCGCGTGACGCGGCCGCCTTCCCCGCTTTCGACCTTGACGATGATGTTCTCGTAGTCGGCAGCCTCATTCAGCCGGCCGTTGACATTCAGCGTGTATTGAAAGATCTGCCCCTTCGGCACCGGCGGAATGCCGATCTGGCCGGCGGTGACCTCCTGGCTCTGCTGCTGCACCACGTTGACGATATCCTGCGGTGTCAGACCGCGCGCCTGCAGCAGGTTCGGGTCCATCCAGATACGCATAGCATACTGGCCGGCACCGAACACGGTGACGTTGCCGACACCCGGCAGGCGGGCGAGTTCATTCTGCAGATTGATGACGGCATAGTTCGACAGGAAGAGGCTGTCATAGCGGCTGTCGGGTGAGGTCAGGGTGACGAAGCCGAGAATCGCCGTCGATTTCTTTTGTGTCGTGACGCCTTGAACCTGCACCGCTTCGGGAAGCGATGACATGGCTATGGCGACGCGGTTTTGCACCAGAACCTGCGCTTGATCGGGATCCGTTCCGATGGCAAAGGTCACTGTCAGCGAATAGGTGCCGTCGCTGGCGCTCGTCGACTGCATGTAGAGCATGTCCTGCACGCCGTTGACCTGCAGCTCGATCGGCAGGGCGACGGTATCGACGAGGGTCTTGGCGCTGGCACCGGGAAAACGCGTCGTCACCTGCACCGTCGGCGGAACGACATTCGGATATTGCGCCACTGGCAATTGGAACAGGGCTACCGCGCCGATGAGCACGAAGACCAACGCCAGAACGTTGGCGAGTACCGGTCGCTCGATGAAGAAGCGCGAGATCATGCTGTTGTCCTTAGACGGTCAGATGTAGCATGGTGGCGAATTCATTGCGTGGTGGTGGTCTTTGCCTTGGTATCGCCGGCGGCAGCTGCCGGCGGGTTCATTTCCATCTTCTCGGGCGTGACCTTGCTGCCGGGGATGGCCTGCTGGATACCTTGTGTTACGACCCAGTCGGCCGGATCGAGGCCGGAGTCGATGACACGGAGCGAACCTTCACGCTGGCCGGTCTTGACCTGTTTCTGCTCGACGACGTCGTCCTTACCGAGAACGAGCAGGTAGCTGCCCAGCTGGTTCGTTCCGATCGCATCGTCGCGCACTAGCAGAGCCTTGTCGTTATGGCCGACCGGCACCCGAACGCGCACGAAGAGACCGGGCAGCATGGCGCGGTCCTTGTTGTCGAACAGGGCGCGTACCTGAAGCGTGCCTGTGGAGGCATCGAGCTGCGGCGATACATAATCGAGATGTCCCTTGTGTGGGTAGCCTTCTTCCGTCTGCAGGCCGAGCTCTGCCGGGAAACTCGGAAGATCCGTCTGCTTGAAGGTGTGTCCCTGCTTTGCCAGCGTTTCCTTGATCATCAGCACCTGTGTTTCGCTGACGTTGAAATAGGCATAAAGCGGATCCGTCTGAACGATGCTGGCAAGCTTGGTGGGGCCTGATACGCCGACAAGTGCGCCGATATCGACGAGGTGATCGGTGACGGTACCGTCGAAGGGGGCAAGCACTTCAGTATATCCGAGGTTGATCGTCGCGAGATCGAGATTGGCCTGAGCGTTGAGGATGGACGCATTCGCCTCGTCGAGCGTCGCCTTGGCGCTATCGACGGCGGTCTGCGTGGTGACTTGTTGCTTCGACAGATTGAGCTGTCGGTCGTATTCCTGTTGCGCGCCGACCTGAGACGCCTGTTGCGAGGCGAGCGATGCCTTCGCCTGATCCAGTTGCGCCTGATAAGTGTTGCGCTCAATTCCGAAGAGCTTGGTGCCCTTCATCACCGTCATGCCGTCCTGGTAGTCGATCGATTGGACGTAGCCTTGGACGCGCGCCTCGATATCGACGGAATTGAGTGGTGCCGTATTGCCGGTGAGTTCGAAATAGAGCGTCACCGGTTGCTGGACCGGCTGGGCGACTCGAACCGGAGGTGGAGGAGGGGCAACGTAAGTGTTGCCGCTTTCCTCACAGCCAGCGAGAATTGCAATGCCGGCGAGCACCACAGACAGGTGCAGACCCTGATACAATCTCACACGCATTGCCGCCGCCCCGATGTTTACGAGCCTACTGCAGTAATTTCAAAGATCTACAGCGTCCTTTGCGCGTCTGAAAAGACGCGCGGCGCTGTAGTCTTCATGCGTGCCTCGGCGGAGACGGCCCCTCTCCGAAAAGTTCCGGGCATGCGATATTATGTCGCGGCATCGCTAAAAATTGCAATAGCTGCTGGTGCACAATTAAACTGTGTCGAAGCTCATCCTCGACGGACGCCATGATGTGGCTAGGGTTTCCCGAGGCGCTCTATAGCGGACCGCAAAGGCGCATCCGAAACATGGACCAGCCCGACATATGGATTGGCCATATCCGAAACCAGGAAGATCGCGCCCGCGACAGATAGGGCGCAGACGAACAGAATTGACAGCACCGTCGGATTGGCCGGCGCCTGCAGTCCGAAGGTCGCAAAAAGCAGCGAGAGCCAACAGACGAGAACGGTAAGGAAGGCCCAGGGCAAACCCTCTTTCCCGGATTCGACCAGCAGCCAGTGGGTTTCGGCCACCATGCCGCTTACCTCCAGAGCACGGGCCTGGAGAGCGCGCTGCGCCGCATCCTTCGGTGCCAGCGATCGAAGGTCGCTTTGAACCGTCTCTATATCCTGATATTCTCCCACGGCCTTGCCGGATGTCTCGTCGGTGGTTTCGGCAGTCCAGCCGCGGCTCAGCCGTTTCTCGATGAGTTCACGCAGTAATTGACGCGCATTGTCGGTTTCCGGCCCGTATTGCGCCATGACGCGGTCAAGCAGCAGTATCCGTGCGGCTGCCGTTCTCATCTCCACTTCGGCATTGTCATAGGACGACTTGGCGGATGCGATCAGAAGGCCGAGCGCCAAGGCCGACAGCGTTCCCACTACTGCGGTCGCCAGCCTGATGACGTCCTTGGATTCCGCATTGAGATGGTGATTGGGCAATCGGGCACGCACGATCAATMCTGTCGACGTCGCCGTCGACAGAAAAACAAATACAAGCCCGCCAACCAACAGTGAGTCCACGGCCGGTCTCCATTCGCCATGTAGGTCCTGCAGCCACCGCGATTGCTTGCAAGCTATGCAAAGCCCCCCTCATCATAGCTGAAGACAGACCAAGCGCGGAACTCTTTACTTTCCTGATCTCGCGCGGCCGCCACCGGGCGGGTTTCATTGCTGGAATATCAGCAACACGTAAGCCAGGAAAAGCACCAGATGGACAGCGCCTTGCATGAGATGCGTGCGGCCGCTGGCAAAGGTGATGATGCTGACAGCAAGAGTGAGCAGGAGCATCACCAGATCTCCATGCTCCAGGCCGAGTGTCACGGGGTGTCCGTAGAGCTGACTGACAACGAGCATCGCCGGCACCGTCAGCCCGATCGTCGACAGCACCGAACCAAGGAAAATGTTGACGGAGCGCTGAAGATTATTGGCGATGGATGCACGCACGGCGCTGATTGCTTCAGGCGTCGCGACGAGGATGGCCATGACAACACCGCCAAATGCGGTTGGAGCATGCAGGGTTTCGATAATGTAATCGATCGGCCGGGCAAGCTGTTCGACTAGAAAGACGACAGGACCCATATGGGCGAAAAGCAGAATGGCATGAGGCCAGACCGGTCCATGTCGAGGGACACGTTCGCTGATGCGCTCGTGACGGTTGCTGTCGTCGGTGAAATAGTCCCGATGGCGGCCGGCCTGAAGAAACAGAAACGTAGCGTAAAGGCCGACCGATATTATACCCAGTATCAGTTGTCTCGGTGCAGATGGATGCTGTCCGTCCGGCCCCGCAAGAAATGTCGGCATCACCAGGCTTAGGGTCGCCAGCGGTACGATGACCCCGAGATAGGCGTTGGCGCCCTGCAGGTTATGCTGCTGTTCCGGTCGCCGCCATGCGCCCAGCAGCAAGGACAGGCCGACCATGCCGTTCAGGATGATCATGACGACTGCGAACAGGGTGTCGCGCGCAAGCGTGGGATTGTTCTCGCCRTGAAGCATGACGGCTGATATTGCCATCACCTCGATCGAGGTGATGGCAAGCGTCAGAATGAGCGTGCCGTAGGGCTCCTTCAGCCGCTCAGCCAAATGATCCGCGTGCCGGACAACCGACAGAGCGGAGCCAAGGACGGCAGCAAACAGCCACGCGAAAACGACAGTGAACCAAAGCGGATCGGAAAGCTGCCCGAAGAGCTGCTCCTGGAAAACAAAAAACGCCAAGCTCGTCGCGACGCTGACGCCCAGGAACCATTCCTCGCGTATCAGGCTGTTTGCGCCGACGGCGCGCAATGCCGGGCCGTCCGTCATTGAAGCCACCCGTCTTCCGTCAAATGTCGCCGCAATGCGATCATCAAAACCATTGTGTCCGCCCACTGTCTCCTGCCCGTCCCATGAGCAGGCCGAGACGAGGCTGCCTTAAGGCGAACCGAACCTCAAGCCAGATCGTGTGTCACTGACTAAAACTTGCAGGTGTCTCTATTCTCATCATCCATTGTTTCCTGACAGGGACTGCTAAAACAGAGGGCAAGACGAGGCCCGGCGAACGCGCGGCGCGGGCGGTTGTAGTGCGTTGCGGCGGCTGCTCACGCCGCGTCTTCGATTATTCGCGGCCGGTCGCCGGGATTGCCGCGCCGGTCACGACAGCTGCTGCCGGCGAAATCAGGAAGGCGATGAGGCGGGCGATCGATTGCGGCGATACCCAGCCGTCCGTCTTCGCATCGGGCATGGCCGCGCGGTTCTCAGGCGTGTCGATCGTGCCCGGCAGGATGCAGTTGGCGGTGATGCGGTCGTCGCGGCATTCGGCAGCGATCGCCTCGGTCAGCCGGATGACGGCGGCTTTGGAGGCGGCGTAAGCGGCCTGCTTGGCGCCGGCCTTCAGGCCGGGTGCGGCGGCGATATGAACGATGCGGCCGTAGCCCGCGGCCTTCATGGTCGGGAGAACCGCGGCGCTGATCGTCAAGGCAGTGCGGGCGTTTGCGGTCATCATCGTCTCCCACTGCGCGGGTGCCTCCGGCCCGACCGGTCCCATCTGGAAACCGCCGACGGTGTTGACCAACGCGCTAACGCCGCCGAAGCGCTTCACGGCCCGGGCGACAGCGGCGGCGCAGGAGGCATAATCGGTGAGATCCGTTCCCGCGATCGACAGAAATTCGGTGGAAGCTGGAAGATCGCCGGCCAAGGCTTCCAGCTCATTGCCCGAACGGTTCATGCAGACGAGTTTTGCGCCGGCGCTGGCAAGCTCGCGGACAACGGCGCTGCCGAGGTTGCCGCCGGCTCCCGTCACGATCACGGCTTTCTGTTCGTTCATGGCAATCGATCTCCTGACGGTGCCCGCGCTGGACGCTGCCCACATTGTTGATCCAGGCTGCGCGGCAGCGCAAGCCCGCCGCCCCGGACAAGGTCAGATGTTTGCGGAACGGCCCGCGGAGCTATCCGCGGGCCGTTCGTCCTTGATCGTCTGTCGGACCTGATTTCAGTGATACTTCGCCCGTTCGCGGCCGAGGATGACGGGCGCGTCGAGGCCGGCAATGGGACGGGTGACATCTGCCGGGATGTCGCCGGTGAGCTGCAGGTCGAGATAGCGAGCGCAGCAGACCCGCAGGAAGGACGTGAAGTTGCCGAGATCGTGGCCGGCATCGATCGATTCATGATGCAGCCGGGTGATCAGCTGGACGACATTCATGCCGTCGCGCCGGGCGATTTCCTCCAGCTTTGCCCAGAAGAAGTTTTCCAACCTGACGCTGGTGACCATGCCGTCGATGCGCAGCGACCGGGTGGCGCTTTCCCAGAGCCGAGCATCGGCCTTGATGAAGAGTTCACACATATCGTCCTCCCCAGTGCAGCCCTCCTCAGGCGGCGTTGGTTTCGAGCAGTGCTGCGGCATCGAGCACGGCCATGAACTGGCGCAGCCACGACGGATGCGCCGGCCAGGCGGGCGCCGTGACCAGATTGCCGTCCGAGACTGCATCGGTGATTGCGATATCGGCATAAATGCCGCCGGCAAGTTCGACTTCCGGCCGGCAGGCGGGATAGGCCGAGCAGGTTCGGCCCTTCAGCACACCGGCAGCGGCAAGCAGCTGCGCGCCGTGGCAGATGGCGGCAACGGGTTTTCCGGCGTCGAAGAAGTGCCGGACGGATTTGATGACGTCGGCGTTGAGGCGCAGATATTCGGGCGCACGGCCGCCGGGAATGACGAGGGCATCGTAATCTTCGGCGCGCACGCTGTCGAAGGTGGCATTCAACGCGAAATTATGGCCGCGTTTTTCGGAATAGGTCTGGTCGCCCTCGAAATCATGGATGGCGGTGGCGACGGTGTCGCCGGCGTTCTTGCCGGGGCAGACGGCGTCGACCGTGTAGCCGCAGGCAAGCAGCGTCTGGAACGGCACCATCGTTTCGTAATCTTCGGTGAAGTCACCGGTGATCATCAGGATCTTTGAGGCTGGCATCGTTTCCTCCCTTTGAAACCAACTGGCGGAGATTAGCAAAGAGCTGCTGCGAGCAGGTACTATGGGAATACTACAGGCGAAATTCCCACCCGGCGGGCGACAGCATCAGACCGCCCTGACCTTGACATCAGGCACTGCGCAGGCCTCGCCGCCGCCGAAGAGGCGGGAACGAGTCAGGAAGCGTTTCTCACGGCCGTTGTCGAGCGAGAACATGCCGCCGCGGCCGGGCACGACGTCGATGATCAGCTGTGTATGCTTCCACGCCTCGAACTGGCTGGCGCTGATATAGACCGGCACGCCGCCGATCTCGCCGAGCCTGACGTCGCTGTCGCCGATCAAGAATTCGTTAGCCGGATAACACATCGGCGAGGAGCCGTCGCAGCAACCGCCGGACTGGTGGAAGAGGATATCGGGATGATCCCGCTTTATTTCTGCGATCAAATCGAGAGCTGTGTCGGTTGCGAGAACACGCGCTTCGCCGTTGACGGTGGTTTCCATGGCTGCCTCCAAAGTTTTGGGGGAGAACTCCCCTCCCCAACCCCTCCCCACAAGGGGGAGGGGCTAAGCTGTGGCACCGGCTGGCAAAACAACAAGCCGGCTGCATATGCTGCGCCTCAAGAGTGAATACAGCGAGGGCCGCATGGTAAGCCCCCCCCTTGTGGGGAGGGGTTGGGGAGGGGTTTAAGACCCTCCCGTCATGCTGAGTATCTCAGAAGAAGCCGAGTGCCTTCGGGCTGTAGCTCACCAGCATGTTCTTGGTCTGCTGGTAGTGGTCGAGCATCATCTTGTGGGTTTCACGGCCGATGCCGGACTGCTTGTATCCGCCGAAGGCGGCATGGGCCGGGTAGGCGTGGTAGCAGTTGGTCCAGACGCGGCCGGCCTGAATCTCGCGGCCGAAGCGGTAGCAGCGATTGGCGTCTCGGCTCCRGACACCGGCACCGAGACCGTAGAGCGTGTCGTTGGCGATTTCGAGCGCTTCCTTCTCGTTCTTGAAGGTCGTGACCGAAACAACCGGTCCGAAGATTTCTTCCTGGAACACACGCATTTTGTTGTGACCCTTGAAGATCGTCGGCTTGACGTAATAGCCATTCGCCAACTCGCCGCCGAGATCGTTGCGCGAGCCGCCGGTCAGCACTTCCGCGCCTTCCTGCTTGCCGATATCGAGATAGGCGAGGATCTTTTCCAGCTGCTCCGTCGAGGCCTGGGCGCCGATCATTGTCGCGGTGTCGAGCGGGTTGCCCTGCTTGATCGCCTCGACGCGTTTGACGGCCTTTTCCATGAAGCGGTCGTAGATCGATTCCTGGACGAGGGCGCGGCTCGGGCAGGTGCAGACTTCGCCCTGGTTGAGGGCAAACATCGCAAAGCCTTCGAGCGCCTTGTCGAGGAAGTCGTCGTCTTCGGCCATCACATCGGCGAAGAAGATATTCGGCGATTTGCCGCCGAGCTCCAGCGTCACCGGAATGAGGTTCTGGCTGGCATATTGCATGATCAACCGGCCTGTCGTCGTCTCGCCGGTGAAGGCGATCTTGGCGACGCGCTGGCTGGTCGCCAGCGGCTTGCCGGCTTCGAGGCCGAAACCGTTGACGATGTTGAGCACGCCGGGCGGCAGGAGATCGCCGATGAGCTCGGCCCAGAGCAGGATCGAGGCCGGTGTCTGTTCGGCGGGCTTCAACACGACGCAGTTGCCGGCGGCAAGCGCAGGTGCCAGCTTCCAGGTGGCCATCAGGATCGGGAAGTTCCACGGAATGATCTGGCCGACGACGCCGAGCGGCTCATGGAAATGATAGGCCACGGTATCGTGGTCGATCTCGCCGATCGAACCTTCCTGGGCACGAATGCAGGAGGCGAAGTAGCGGAAGTGGTCGATCGCCAGCGGAATGTCGGCCGCCATGGTTTCGCGGATCGGCTTGCCGTTGTCCCAGGTCTCGGCCTGGGCGAGCAATTCCAGCTTGTCTTCCATGCGCTGGGCGATCTTCATGAGGATATTGGAGCGCTCGGCAGCGGAGGTGCGGCCCCATTTTTCCTTAGCCGCATGGGCGGCGTCGAGCGCGAGGTTGACGTCCTTTTCATTGGAGCGGGGAATGTCGCAGAGCTTGCCGCCGGTGACGGGCGTCAGGTTTTCGAAGTATTTTCCCTCGACCGGCTCGCGCCATTCGCCGCCGATATAGTTGCCGTATTTCAGCTTGAACGGCGACTCGACGATTTTCTGATGAAGCATGTCATCCTCCCTTGATGATCCAGGTTCCCAAGCGAACCAGTGGGAGGAAAATGTGCGTAATTTGGCGGAGGGACTAGGGCGGGTCTTCCATACCGCAGTGCACAGTGTCGCAGACCTGCGACAGCATCGCGTCGCGATTGCTCCAGGAGCGGAACCTTTACCCTGATCAGTGGAGATCGAGCTTCTTCATCTTCCTGTGCAGCGTTGCGCGGCTGATGCCAAGCGCGATCGCCGCCTGCGAGACATTGCCGCCGGCGCGCGACAGCGCCCGCAGCAGTGCCGCCTTTTCCGCCTCGACGATCTCGTCCTGCTGGGAGACGCCAGCCTCGTGCAGGGCATCGGCGGCAGGAATGCCGGCGGCGATGCGCTTGTCGTCCAGCTGCAGTGCGATGCGGGCGGCGCGCGTCGCGCCGAGCACCAGATCGTGCCTGTCGACGGCAAGCAGGGCGGCGGCGGAATTGGCGCCGGCCGGGACCATCAGGAAACGGGCGCCGGCAAAGGCCGAGCGGAAAAGGTTGAGCTCGATGCGCATCGCCGCATCGCGCACGGTCTGCGTCAGGATCGCCAGCGTCATCTCGTTGACGTCTTCGCGGCATGTGGAGATGTCGATGGCTGCTGCCACCCGGCCACGATGATCGCGGATCGGCGCCGTCGTGCAGCTGAGGCTGGTATTCGAGCAGAAAAAATGCTGATCGCGGAAGATGGCGACGGCACGCTCGTCGGCAAGTGCGGTGCCGATGCCGTTGGTGCCGATGCTGGCCTCTGTCCAGACCGAGCCGGTCCAGAGGCCGAGTTCGCGGAATTCCTTGTCGTCGCCGGCAGCGCCCCGGCGCTCCAGGGCGATGCCGTTCTTGTCGGTCAGAAGCAGGCAGCAGCCGGCCCTGCCAACGGTGGTAAAGAGACGATCGAGCTCTTCCGTCGCGCTGGCGATCAGCTGTTCGGACTGCTCGCGCGCGCGGCGGAATTCCTGGTCGGTGAGGCGCAGTGGAGCCCGCTGGTCCTCGGGGGCGAGCTGATGCATGGTCATGCACCGCCGCCATGAGGCGACAACGGGAGAACTGGCCGCCGCAGAATCGCGCTGGGCAGACGTGTAGACGTGCTCGGCGTGCGCTGAGTGTTCGTGCATCGGCTCCTCCCACCGAAGTTCAGCACATTCTGATGGAAAAGCGGCTGGTTTGCAATCGGCCGGTACTGGCGGTCGTCAGCATGCGGCTCTTCCTGACGACAATGGCGGAAATCACATTTCGGTGTTTGGGCGGCCATGGCGTAACAAATGACCCCTCTCTCTCGTAGTTTTATACGGAAGCAAGGTTTGCCAGACGAGGAGATCCGACCATGCTGAATAGACGATTGTTGCTGATGGGCGCCGCTTTTGGGGTGTTTGCGGTTCACCTGGGCCTGGCCGGCAAGGCGATCGCCGCCGAGACGTTTGCGGTGACGCATACCGACGAGGAATGGCGCAAGCTGCTGACGCCGGATCAATACGTCATCCTGCGCCGGGCGGGGACGGAACAGCCCTTCACCAGTGCCTTGCTGCATGAGGAGCGAAAGGGCAATTTCGCCTGCGCCGGCTGCGACCAGGACCTCTTTTCCTCGACCACCAAATTCGACAGCGGCACCGGCTGGCCGAGCTTCTGGGCGCCGCTCGAAAAAGCCGTCGGCACCACGAGCGACACGACTTTCGGCATGGTGCGCAGCGCCGTGCACTGCAGCCGCTGCGGTGGGCATCTCGGCCATGTCTTCGATGACGGCCCGAAGCCAACCGGGCTTCGCTACTGCATGAATGGGCTCGCCATGACATTCCGTCCGGCCTCGGCCTGATCGAGCGATGACCTTACTCGGTGCTGATGACTGCCTGCGCCTAGAACAGGATGATTTTAGGCCGGGTCGGCCTAAAATCTGAATCCTGTTCTAAATTAAGAGTTGGAGCATGATGTCGTCCGAAAACCGATCACACTTTTCGGCATCATGCTCCGCGCTGCAACCAGGCTTCGATGCCGCGCGCTGCCGCCCGGCCGGTCGCCAGGCAGGCGGTGAGGAGATAGCCGCCGGTCGGCGCTTCCCAGTCGAGCATCTCACCGGCGGCGAAAGTGCCCGGTAGCGCCTTCAACATGTAGCTGTCGTCGATGCCGCTCCAGCGGATGCCGCCGGCCGAGGAGATCGCTTCGGCGATCGGGCGGGTTTCGATCACCGGCACCGGCAGGGCCTTGATCATGCCGGCGAGACGCTCAGGATCGGTGCGGTCGTGCTCGGGAGCAAGTTCGCGCAACAGTGCCGCCTTGACGCCGTCGAGGCCGGCGCCCTTGCGCAGGCGGTTTGAAAAGCTCGATTTGGCATCCTGCCGCGCAAGGTCGCGGCTCAGCCTCTCAGTGGTGCGGCCGGGTGCAAGGTCGAGCGTCAGGGCAGCGCTGCCGTGGTTCAGCAGCCGGTCGCGGAGGCTAGCGGTGTGGGCATAGATCAGGCTGCCCTCGATGCCGCTCCCGGTGATGACGAATTCGCCGGGAAACGTGCCGGCCTCGGATGTTGCGGTGACCGACTTTACCGGCTCGCCGGCGAAACGCTCGCTAAAGCTTCCGCTCCAGCCGACGGCGAAGCCGCAATTGGCGGGCTTAAAGGGTTCGATCTCGACGCCTCTCTCCGATAGCCGAGTCAGCCAGCTTGCATCGGAGCCGAGGCGCGGCCAGCTGGCGCCGCCGAGCGCCAGCAGGGCTGCGTCGGAATGGACGATGCTGCGCCCTTCGGGCGTTTCGAAAGCATAACCATCTTCGGCAAAACCGGTCCAGCGGTGGCGGGTATGCAGCGTAGTGCCCTGCGCCTCCAGTCGCCTGAGCCAAGCGCGCAGCAAAGGAGAGGCCTTCATCACCTTAGGGAACACCCGGCCGGACGAGCCGACGAAGGTCTCGGTCCCGAGCCCTGCTGCCCAATCCCTGATATCATCAGGGGTAAAGGCATCAAGAGCGGGGCGCAGACGGGCGGAGGCCGCGCCGAAGCGTGTGGTGAAACGGGCATAATCCTCGGAATGCGTGATGTTGAGACCCGACTTGCCGGCCAAGAGGAACTTGCGGGCGAGGGTCGGCATGGCGTCGTAGACCGTCACCGCATGACCGGGACGGGAAAGCAGCTCGGCAGCCGCGAGACCGGCCGGGCCGCCGCCGATGATCGCAATCCGCTTCTGGTTCATTGATGTCTTCGCCCGATTCTGTCTGCATTCAGTTTTGGCGCGAGCGGGGACCGCCTGCAAGGGCAGCGGTCAGTGGTGCGGATGCGTGCACTGGCCGTGGTCGGCGAGCACCTCGATGACGCGGCATTGGTCGACGCGGCCGTGGCCGCAGCCTTCCACCATGGTTTCCAGCTCGGCCTTCAGCGCCATCAGGCTGCGGATGCGCTGCTCGACCTCGATGAGGCGGGCCTTGGCGATGGCGTCGGCCGAGGCGCAGGACTGGTGCGGATCATCCTGCAGGGTGAGCAGCGTGCGGATCGCCTCGATCTCGAAGCCGAGCTCACGGGCATGGCGGATGAAGGCGAGACGGCTGATATCCGCAGGCTCGAAGGAGCGCTGGTTGCCCTCGCTGCGGCTCGGCGCCGCGAGCAGGCCGATGCTCTCATAATAACGGACTGTCGGTACCTTGACGCCGCTCTGGCGCGCAGCTTCACCAATCGTGATCTTTTTCATGATTTTCCTCTTGCACCTCTAGTCGCTAGAGGATGTAGGAGAGATGCTTCTGTTTGACAAGGAAGCGGATGATGGCTGAGAGCGAGACACGATACCGGGTTGGCGGCATGGATTGCGCCGCCTGCGCAACCAAGATCGATACGGCGGTCAGACGCGTGGCGGGTGTCGCCGATGTTTCCGTCTCGGTGATGGCGGGCACGATGACCGTCCGGCACGATGGCAGCAGCGATCTCAAGGTGATCGAGAAGAAGGTGACGGGGCTCGGCTATTCCGTCGCGCCGCTTGCCGGAAACGCGGCGCCTGCGCATGAACGCGGCTCGCAGCATCGTCACGACCATGGACATGATCACGGCGATCACGCGGGCCATGACCACGATCATGAAGGCCATAGCCATGACCATGCAAGTCATGACCATGACCATCCTCACGATGATGGCGAGAAGGAAATCGAGGGGCTGCACGGGCACGATCATGCGCCGATGGCCGGTCCCTGGTGGCAGAGCAGGAAGGGCCGGTTGACCATTCTTTCGGGTGCCGCGCTCGTTGCCGCCTACACCGTCGGCCATCTCGTGCCGGCGATTGCGTCCTATGCCTTCATCGTCGCCATGCTGATCGGGCTGGTGCCGATCGCCCGGCGCGCCGTCATGGCCGCCCTCTCAGGCACACCGTTTTCGATCGAGATGCTGATGACGATCGCTGCCGTCGGCGCCGTCATCATCAATGCCGGTGAGGAAGCGGCAACCGTCGTGTTCCTGTTCCTCGTCGGCGAGTTGCTCGAAGGGGTAGCCGCGGGCAAGGCGCGCGAAAGCATCCAGTCGCTGACGGCCCTGGTGCCGAAGAGTGCGCTGCTCGAAGACAATGGGCAGACGCGGGAGGTGCCGGCGGAAAGCCTTGCGGTCGGTGCCATCATCATGGTGCGTCCCGGCGACCGGATCTCCGCGGACGGCATCATCATCTCAGGCGAGAGTGCGATCGACGAGGCGCCGGTGACGGGCGAGAGCACGCCGGTGCGCAAGGGCGTCGATGCCGTTGTTTTCGCCGGCACGGTGAATGGCGATGCGGTGCTCAGGGTTCGCGTCACGGCGGCCGCGGCCGACAATACCATCGCCCGCGTCGTCAAACTGGTGGAGGAAGCGCAGGAATCGAAGGCGCCGACCGAACGCTTCATCGATCGGTTTTCGCGCTATTACACGCCCGGCGTGGTCGTGGTCGCAGCGCTCGTCGCGGTCGTTCCGCCGCTGCTGTTCGCTGGGCCGTGGGGCGAATGGGTCTATAAGGG
This sequence comes from Rhizobium sp. 01N447_2, assembly GCF_056399245.1. Classification (NCBI taxonomy): domain Bacteria; kingdom Pseudomonadati; phylum Pseudomonadota; class Alphaproteobacteria; order Hyphomicrobiales; family Rhizobiaceae; genus Rhizobium; species Rhizobium sp. 01N447_2. The sequence goes on along the minus strand of NZ_JBFTQY010000069.1, from coordinate 13,181 downwards.
CCTTGCCATCCTCTTGATCGGCTGCCCTTGCGCGCTCGTCATCTCGACGCCGGCGGCGATCGCCGCTTCGCTTTCATCAGGTGCGCGGCGCGGACTCTTGATGAAGGGCGGCGCGGTGCTGGAAACGCTCGGCAAGGTGACGATGGTCGCCTTCGACAAGACAGGCACGCTGACGGAAGGCAAGCCTCAGGTGACTGACATCATTTCCTTTGGCCTGAGCGAGGCGCAGGTGCTGTCGCGCGCGGCGGTGCTGGAGCGGGGTTCCAGCCATCCGCTGGCGCTGGCGATCCTCAACCGCGCCAAGGCGGACGGCGTTCCCGTGCCGCCGGCCTTCGAGCTGGAAGCGCTGCCGGGCAAGGGTGTCAGCGGCAAAGTCGGCGGTGAGTCACTGGATCTGCTGTCGCCGCCTGCCGCCCGCGAGCGCGGGACGCTCAGCGCGGAACAGGATGCACGCATCACGGCGCTGAACGATGAGGGCAAGAGCGTGTCGGTGCTGCTCGTCAACGGTGTTGCGGCCGGCCTGATCGCCCTGCGCGACGAGCCGCGTGAGGATGCCGAGGCCGGGCTCGCTGCCCTCAAATCAGCAGGCGTCAAGGCGATCATGCTGACGGGCGACAACAAGCGCACGGCAGCAGCCGTTGCCGGCATGCTCGGCATCGACTGGCGCGGCGAGATGATGCCGGAGGACAAGCAGCGCGTCGTCGGCGAATTGAAGCGCCAGGGCTTCATCGTCGCCAAGGTCGGCGACGGCATCAACGATGCTCCGGCGCTGGCCGCTGCCGATATCGGTATCGCTATGGGCGGCGGCACCGATGTGGCGCTGGAGACGGCGGATGCCGCCGTGCTGCACGGACGTGTTGGCGACGTGGCGCGGATGATCGAACTTTCCAAACGCACGATGCGCAACATCCTGCAGAACATCACCATCGCACTCGGGCTAAAGGCGGTGTTTCTGGTCACGACGATCGCCGGCATTACCGGGCTCTGGCCAGCGATCCTCGCCGATACCGGCGCCACCGTGCTGGTGACGATCAACGCACTGCGGTTGCTTCGAATAAAGATATAAACATTCCTTTATGTCTATTGACGGCGTGCGATTGCGGGCGCATCCTTATGGCATCGTGGTTCTCTGGATCTTTTGGTCTGGAGCTAAGAGGGAATTCGGTGCGGCGCCTGCCCAATCCGAAGCTGCCCCCGCAACTGTAGGCGGAGAGCCGCCGTCCAATTGACGTCACTGGGGAGACGCCCGGGAAGACTGGACGGTGGCAGCGACCCGCAAGCCAGGAGACCTGCCGCGATTGATAACGTCCACGGGCGGGGTGTCCCGGTGTGCCGCTTTCAGCGAAACGGCACCGTCGTGTCCGTTCGTCGATGCGTCTCGCCAGTGCCTTGCCCATAACCCTCGGGGTAAGGAAATGAGCATCAAGACTGCAAATCTCGGTTTTCCAAGAATTGGAAGCCATCGCGAACTGAAATTTGCGCTGGAAAGCTACTGGGCCGGCAAGAGCGACGCGACCGCACTTCTGGATACGGCAAAAAAGCTGCGTGCCAACAACTGGAAGCTCCAGCAGCAGAAGGGGATCGCCGTCATTCCCTCCAACGACTTCTCGCTTTATGACCATGTTCTCGATCTCGCTGTGATGGTCGGCGCGATTCCGGCCGCCTATGGCTGGAAAGGCGACCCGGTCGATCTCGACATCTATTTCGCGATGGCGCGCGGCTCGACTGGCGAGGGCCATCACGGCGATTGCGGCCATGTCAGCCACGGCCACGGGGTGCCGGCACTGGAGATGACGAAATGGTTCGACACCAACTACCACTACATGGTTCCGGAACTCAGGCCTGACCAGGCCTTCACGCTGACGGCGAACAAGCCGCTGGAGGCTTTCCTGGAGGCGAAGGCACTCGGCATTCACACGCGGCCGCTTATTCTCGGGCCGGTCACCTTCCTGAAACTCGCCAAATCCACCGAGGCCGGCTTTGACACGGTCGAGCTGCTCGACCGGCTGCTGCCGGTCTATGCCAGGATATTTGCCGAGTTGAGAGCGGCGGGTGCCGACTGGGTACAGGTCGACGAGCCATGCCTCGTCCTCGATCTTTCCGACAGGGAGCGCGCCGCGCTCAGCCAGACCTATCGGGCACTCGGCGAAGTAGTGCCGGATCTCAAGATCATGCTCGCCGGTTATTTCGGCGATATGGGCGACAATCTTCCGGCGGCACTTGAGTTGCCGGTCGCAGGCCTTCACGTCGATCTGGTGCGCGGGCCGCAGCAGGTCGAGTTTCTCCTGGAAAGGGCGCCTGATAGTCTCGTGCTGTCGCTCGGCGTCATCGACGGACGCAACATCTGGCGGGCCGATCTCAACGCCATCCTGAACAGGATCGTGCCACTGGTTTCCAGATTAGGTGAGCATCGACTTCAAATCGCGCCGTCCTGCTCCCTCCTTCACGTGCCGATCGACCTCGAGCTGGAAGCAGGGCTCGACGGCGAGTTGAAAACATGGCTCGCCTTTGCGACGCAGAAGCTGGACGAGCTTGCCGTGCTCGGCAGCGGTGCCTTGGACCGGAGCGGCGTTATCGGTGCCCTTGAAGCTTCTTTGCGCGCCGTCGCTGCCCGCGCCTCTTCCTCGAGGGTTCATGATGCCAGAGTTGCGGCGCGAGTGGCAGGCATCGACGGGAGGATGAAACGCCGGGGTCGCGCATTCCTCGCGCGCAAAGCGCTTCAGGACGACCGATTGCGACTGCCGCTCTTCCCGACGACGACGATCGGCTCATTTCCGCAAACATCGGAAGTGCGCAAGTCGCGCGCCGCCTATGCAAAGGGTGCGATGAGCGGCGCCGACTACGAGGCCTTCCTCAGAAAGGAGACTGAGTCGGCGATCCGTTGGCAGGAGGAGATCGGCCTCGATGTGCTCGTTCACGGCGAGTTCGAGCGTAACGACATGGTGCAGTATTTCGGCGAGCAGCTTTCCGGATTTGCTTTCACGCAGCATGCCTGGGTGCAGAGCTACGGTTCACGCTATGTCCGCCCGCCGATCATCTTCGGCGATGTCTCACGCCCGAAGCCGATGACGGTCGAATGGTGGCGTTATGCGCAGTCGCTGACGGAAAAGCCGGTGAAGGGCATGCTGACGGGACCAGTGACGATCCTCAACTGGTCCTTCGTCCGTGACGATCTTGCGCGCGCCGATGTCAGCCGGCAGATAGCGCTGGCGATTCGCGACGAGGTGACCGATCTCGAAAAGGCAGGCGCGGCAATGATCCAGATCGATGAGGCGGCACTTCGCGAAGGCCTGCCGCTGCGAAAGGCCGATTGGAAGACCTATCTGGACTGGGCGGTGGAAAGCTTTCACCTGTGCTCGACCGGCGTTGCCGATGAGACGCAGATCCACACGCATATGTGCTATTCGGAGTTCAACCAAATCATCGGCGCCATCGCCGCGATGGATGCCGACGTCATCTCCATTGAGACCTCACGTTCGAAGATGGAGCTGCTGGAAGCCTTCCGAAGCTACAAATATCCGAACGAGATCGGTCCCGGCGTTTACGACATCCATTCGCCGCGCGTTCCGGAGGTCGGTGAGATGACTGAGCTCATGCAGCTTGCCCGCGGGCGGCTTTCGGATGGGCGGTTGTGGGTCAATCCGGATTGCGGCCTGAAGACCCGCAAATGGGAAGAGGTGCGTCCGGCACTCGTCAACATGGTCGCCGCCGCGCGGGCGTTGCGAGCCGTGGGGTCGGGGAAGGGCGCTTAAATCTCCGCAACATCTCGAGGAGCCGGCTTTTGCCGGCTCCTTTTATGAACGGGCTCTCCACAGCGCTTTTCCGTTAAAGCTTCGTTATCCACATCATACACAGTCACGGCGATTCGCTGCCGCCGTTGCTGCGCTGCCACAACAACTTGTTGACGTCATCAGCGATTCGCGTACCATATCTAGTGTTCGAGGTTCCGTCGATTCGTGAGGATCGGCGGCTAAGACGGGAATACGGTGCGTTTCGCCATCATGGCGCGGCAATGCCGGAGCTGCCCCCGCAACTGTAAGCGGCGAGCAACTGTCCGATTTCAGGTCACTGGAGCATGATGCTCCGGGAAGGCTGGGGCAGGGTGCTTTGACCCGTGAGCCAGGAGACCTGCCTCGAACGAAACGTCCACGGGCGGGGTGTCCGGAAGGTCGCGTTGCATGGCTGCGGGGAATCTCCGCATCGCGTTTCGCAGGCCCGAGCCTCCGCCCCCGAAACCTTCGCATTGAGCCACTTCGGGGTGAAGTCATGTCAGTATCTCAGTTCAGGCCGTCACCCGCTAGAGGTAGAGGGCGGATCACGCCCAGCGGCTGAACGAGCCGCATCGCTGCAAAATACAGAGTGTTTTCGACGGATATCGCGAGATTTCCGATCGATGTCCTGCGTCCCAATCGCGTCGTCACGAGGAATATCATGACCATCACAGTCTACAGCAAGCCTGCCTGCGTCCAATGCACTGCCACCTACCGCGCCCTCGACCGGTTGGGCGTCGATTATGACATCGTCGATATTTCGCAGAATGCCGAAGCGCTCGATCGGGTCCGCAGCCTCGGCTACATGCAGGCGCCCGTCGTCATCGCCGGCGAGCAGCATTGGGCCGGCTTCCGTCCCGACATGATCAGCGCACTTTCCTGAGGAAAGGCGATGGCTCTGATCGTCTATTATTCCAGCCGGTCCGAGAACACCCATCGGTTCGTCGCCAAGCTCGGACTGCGCGCGGCGCGCATTCCGCCAAATGGCGCAGACGCGTTCCATATCAGCGAACCCTTCGTGCTGATCGTGCCGACCTATAGCGGCGACGGCGGCAAGGGCGCCGTTCCCAAGCAGGTGATCCGTTTCCTCAACGATACGGAAAACCGAGGACACATCCGCGGCGTGATTGCCGCGGGCAACAGCAATTTCGGCGAAACATACGGGCTCGCCGGCGACGTGATCTCAAAGAAGTGCCAGGTGCCTTACCTCTACAGGTTCGAACTGCTGGGCACAGAAGCGGATGTCGCCAACGTCAAACACGGAATGGAACGGTTTTGGACACGGGAACAACTCTGACGCGGGATGCGGGCGCAAAACCGCATAACACTTTTGCTCATCCCGCCGGCGAACGCCCTTTGAAAGCGGCGGAAACGCTCGACTACCACGCGCTGAATGCGATGCTGAACCTCTATGACGATCAGGGGCGGATCCAGCTCGACAAGGATCGAATGGCGGCCAAGCAGTATTTCCTGCAGCATGTGAACCAGAACACGGTGTTCTTTCACAATCTCCGGGAAAAGCTCGATTACCTCGTGACCGAGGGCTATTACGAGCAGGAGGTTCTCGACCAGTATTCCTTCAATTTCGTGCGGGATCTGTTCGACCAGGCCTATGCCAAGAAGTTCCGTTTCCCGACCTTCCTCGGCGCCTTCAAATATTACACCAGCTATACGCTGAAGACCTTCGACGGAAAGCGCTATCTCGAGCGCTATGAGGACCGCATCTGCATGGTGGCCCTGGCCTTGGCGCGCGGCGACGAGAGCCTTGCCCGCGACATGGTCGACGAGATCATTTCCGGCCGCTTCCAGCCGGCGACGCCGACCTTCCTCAATGCCGGTAAGAAGCAGCGCGGCGAACTGGTTTCCTGCTTTCTGCTGCGCGTCGAGGACAATATGGAATCGATCGGCCGGTCGATCAATTCGGCGCTGCAATTGTCGAAGCGCGGCGGCGGCGTGGCGCTGTCGCTGACGAATATCCGCGAGGCAGGCGCGCCGATCAAGCATATCGAGAACCAGTCCTCGGGCATCATCCCTGTCATGAAGCTGCTCGAAGACAGTTTTTCCTATGCCAACCAGCTCGGCGCACGGCAGGGCGCGGGGGCCGTCTATCTCAATGCCCATCACCCCGACATCATGCGCTTTCTCGACACCAAGCGCGAAAATGCCGACGAGAAGATCCGCATCAAGACGCTGTCGCTCGGCGTCGTCGTGCCCGATATCACCTTCGAACTCGCGAGGAACAACGAGGACATGTACCTGTTCTCGCCCTATGACGTGGAGCGCGTCTATGGCGTGCCCTTCACCGAGATTTCCGTGACGGAAAAGTACCGCGAGATGGCTGACGACGCCCGCATCTCCAAGAAGAAGATCAAGGCACGCGAATTCTTCCAGGTGCTTGCCGAAATCCAGTTCGAGAGCGGCTATCCCTACATCATGTTCGAGGACACGGTGAACCGGGCAAACCCGATCGCCGGACGTATTTCGATGAGCAATCTATGCTCGGAAATCCTGCAGGTGAGTGAGGCGAGCGAATATAACGACGACCTCTCCTACAAACATCTCGGCAAGGACATCTCCTGTAATCTCGGCTCGCTGAACATCGCGGCAGCGATGGATTCGGTCGATTTCGGCAAGACGATCGAGACCTCGATCCGGGCGTTGAGTGCTGTTTCCGACATGAGCCACATCTCCTCAGTCCCTTCGATCGAGAAGGGCAATGACGAGAGCCATGCGATCGGCCTCGGCCAGATGAATCTGCACGGCTACCTCGCCCGCGAACGCATCTTCTATGGCTCCGAGGAAGGCGTCGATTTCACCAACATCTATTTCTACACGGTGACCTACCACGCGATCCGCGCCTCGAATCTTTTGGCGGTCGAACGCGGCGCGAGCTTCAAGGGCTTTGAGAACTCGAAATATGCCTCCGGCGACTATTTCGACAAATATACCGACCGGCTCTGGGAGCCGGCGACGGAGAGGGTCAAGGCGCTGTTCGAGACGTCAGGCATTCACATTCCGACGCAGGAAGATTGGGTGGCGTTGAAGAAGGCGGTGATGGCCTCCGGCCTCTATAACCAGAACCTGCAAGCAGTGCCGCCGACAGGGTCGATCTCTTATATCAATCACTCGACCTCCTCGATCCATCCGATCGTCTCGAAGATCGAGATCCGCAAGGAAGGCAAGATCGGCCGCGTCTATTATCCGGCGCCGTTCATGACCAACGACAATCTCGACTATTATCAGGATGCCTACGAGATCGGACCGGAGAAGATCATCGACACCTATGCGGCGGCGACCCAGCATGTCGACCAGGGCCTGTCACTGACCTTGTTCTTCCGCGACACGGCAACGACGCGCGACATCAACAAGGCGCAGATCCATGCCTGGAAGAAGGGCATCAAGACGATCTACTACATCCGCCTTCGCCAGATGGCGCTGTCCGGCACCGAGGTGCAGGGCTGCGTGTCTTGTACGCTGTAATTTGATATTTCGCTCCGGAGCATTTGCCCCTCACCCTAACCCTCTCCCCGTTTTGACGGGGAGAGGGGACTTGCCACACGAACCGGCAATAAAGACAGAAAAGGGTGCGGCATATCCCCTTCGCCCCGCTGGCGGGGAGAAGGTGCCGGCAGGCGGATGAGGGGCAAATCCGGACACATTTCTCAAGAGGGAACACAATGAACATGCAATTGAAGCCGGTCAGCCGCGTGCGCGCCATCAACTGGAACCGCATCGAGGACGACAAGGATCTCGAAGTCTGGAACCGGCTCACCGGCAATTTCTGGCTGCCGGAAAAAGTGCCGCTTTCCAACGACATTCCCTCCTGGGCAACGCTGACGCCGGCCGAGCAGCAGCTGACTATCCGCGTTTTCACTGGATTGACGCTGCTCGACACGATCCAGAACGGCGTCGGTTCCATCCGGCTGATGGAGGATGCGGTAACGCCGCATGAGGAGGCGGTGCTTTCCAACGTCTCCTTCATGGAGGCGGTGCATGCGCGCTCCTATTCGTCGATCTTCTCGACGCTGTGCTCGACGCCCGATGTCGACGATGCCTATCGCTGGTCGGAGGAGAACGAATTCCTGCAGCGGAAATCGGCGCTGATCATGGAGCAGTATCGCTCCGGCGATCCGTTGAAGAAGAAGGTTGCGAGCGTTTTTCTCGAAAGCTTCCTGTTCTATTCCGGCTTCTACCTGCCGATGTACTGGTCGAGCCGGGCCAAGCTGACCAACACGGCCGACATGATCCGGCTGATCATCCGCGACGAGGCGGTGCACGGCTATTATATCGGCTACAAGTTCCAGCGCGAGCTGGAGCGGCTCAGCGAGGAACGGAAGCAGGAGATCAAGGATTTCGCCTTCGAACTGCTGCTCGAACTCTACGACAACGAGGCGAAATATACCGAAGCGCTCTATGACGGCGTCGGGCTGACCGAGGACGTCAAGAAATTCCTGCATTACAATGCCAATAAGGCGCTGATGAACCTTGGCTACGAGGCGCTGTTCCCGGCTGAGGCCTGCAAGGTCAATCCGGCGATCCTGTCGGCGCTTTCGCCGAATGCCGACGAGAACCACGACTTCTTCTCCGGCTCCGGTTCCTCCTATGTCATCGGCAAGGCGGTGGCGACCGAGGACGAGGACTGGGATTTCTGAGGCTTGATCGCCGTCTGCCTCTTATCATTTGCTCTCTCATCGCCCACATTCAGCGGAAATAAATTCGGTCCTCGCCAATGATGTGGCGTAGCGGGAGTTTTTGATGCAATCCATTTCGAACAAGGCCGGGACTGTCGTCGAGGCGGGCGAAGGCGTCTGGCCGATCCGCAGAAGACGGATTCTCGACTGGCTGGTGAACGAGACGCGCGGTGAGCGGTTCATCGACAATATCCTGGTGGAAATGTGCGAGAAGCTGCTGGCGGCAGGGGTGCCGGTGGCGCGGGCGACATTGCATTTCAGGACGAACCATCCGCAATGGATAGGCGCCCGCATCCTCTGGAAGGAAGGCCTGGCAGAGGCGAAGATCAACACATTTGCCTATGGTGTCGAAAACACGCCGGAGTTCCTGAAGAGTCCCGTCAACGCGATCCATCAGGGTTCGGAGGAGGTGCGTAGACATCTGGAAGGCACAGCCGACAGCGACGAGGATTCATTCTATCAGGAACTGCGCGATGACGGCCTCACGGAGTATATCGCCTGGCCGCTCGAGCATACTTTCGGCAAACGGCATGTCGCGACATTTTCGACCAGCCGGCCGGGCGGTTTTACCAGCGAGCATGTCAATTTCCTGCGCGATCTGCTGCCGGCCCTGACCCTCGTCAGCGAAATCCGGCTGAAGAACATCATGGCGCGTACGCTGCTGCAGACCTATGTCGGACCGCATGCGAGCGAACAGATTCTGTCGGGCGTCACGACGCGCGGCAGCGGCGCGACTGTCGGTGCGGCAATCATGATCTGCGACCTGCGCGACTTTACGGCGATCTCCGATCTCTGGCCGCGTGACGATGTCATCCATCTGCTCAACGATTATTTCGACGCCATGTCGGATCCGATCGAACGGTATGGCGGAGAAATCCTGAAGTTCATGGGCGACGGATTGCTGGCGATCTTCCCGTTAGCCAAGGAAACCGCCTGCCTCGATCTGCTGCAGGCGATCCGCGAAGGGCAGGCGTTGATGGCGCAATTGAACCAGCAGTATGCGGGCAACGGACGCGAACCGCTGCGCTACGGCGTCGGGGTGCATGTCGGCGACGTCATGTACGGCAATATCGGCTCGCGCCGGCGGCTGGATTTCACCGTCATCGGTCCGGCGGTCAATGTTGCCTCGCGGCTGGAAACCCTGACCAAGGAGGTCAAGCGTCCGGTGCTCTTGTCGCGGGCCTTCGTCGAAATGGCGGGCTGCGCGAAAGACATGGACAGCCTCGGCACCTTCCCACTGCGCGGGCTCGGCGAGCCGGTCGATGTTTTCGCCTTTCCGGAGCGCTAGACACTTATACTCCCCGCTTGTTTCCCCAAAGCAGCACATGCAGTTGAGGTAGCACACGGGCTGCAAACCATTGGTCGGCTGTTACTTTTGCGACAAGCCAGTGCATCCGATCCATCACGCCGTCGATATCAATGCGCGCGTCATCGTCATCGGGAGGCGGCGGCGTATGATTGCCGGGCTGAAGGAACAAGGGAATTTGGGGATAGCGCTGACCCGCGCACTGGGCGAATTCGTAGTCGGCATCGTCGAAGACGACGATCTTCAATGCGACCTCCGGTCCGCCGGCAGCCAGTTGAAGGCAGTTATCCACCTGATCCCAATCCGTCAGCATTCCGCTTGATGGCGGCTTGGGGCTGACGACCAGGACGTCGAGATCGCGAAACCAGGCCTGGGCTACGCTTCCCTGTGTTTCCAGGGCAAAGCGGTATCCTTGCGAATGGCCAAGCTCGATCAGTGGCCTTAAGGGCTGTATCGCCGGATTGCCTCCGGAAAGGGAAACCGTCAGTGGCTTTCCCCCAGAGAGTTCCGTGACCTTATGCCAGATCGCCTCAGTGGACATGGGAATCCATTGATCCCGGAACGCGCTGTCGACCGCGTGAAGACTGTCGCACCAGGAGCACCGGTAGTCACAGCCACCTGTTCTCACGAAAACCGTCGGCAGTCCGATCAAGGCACCTTCACCCTGTATGGTCGGGCCAAAGATTTCGCTGACGCGAATGCTCCCGACGCTCACGGCCTGTACTCCGCCCATGTTTTAGGGGTCTCGCTGACACGAACAGACGAGGTCTCCGGAAAGCGCGGCTTGCACCAGTCGTAAAAGTGCCTTGCCAGGAACTCGGAAGTGACTTTCGAATGGCCGAAGACGTCGTTCAGGTGACGATGATCGAGAGCTTCGTCGATATAGCGCTTGAGCGGCGAGAGGTCGTGATAATCACGGACGAAGCCATCATCATTCAGGCTTTCCGCAGCCAGCTCGACGATGACGATGTAGTTGTGACCGTGGAGCCGAGCGCATTGATGGTCGGCAGGCAGGTGATCCAATTGATGGGAGGCAGAGAGATGAAACTCCTTGGTGATGCGGTACATCAACGCACCTCCGTGGCCGAGTATCGCGAGATCGCGGCTCTCCAGAAGTCCCGGTCTTCGTACTCCGTAGGATCTGGGACGCCGGCAAGATGGAAAGCTTCACGGCGTTCCACACAGGTTCCGCAGCGCCCACAGTGGAACTCGCCGCCTTTGTAGCAGGACCAGGTCTCCGAGAACGGCGTGCCATGTTTTTCGCCGTCAACCACGATCGCCGCTTTGGAAACGTCGACATAGGGTGCAAGCAGTTTCACGCTGGCATAACCGTCCAGCGCTTCGTTTTGCATATGCTGGAAAGCATCGATAAAGCCCGGCCGGCAGTCTGGATAAATGAAGTGGTCGCCGCCATGCACGGCGACGGCAACGGCATCTGCTTTTTGTGCGGCCGCCAGACCGAACGCGATTGCCAGCATGATAGCATTGCGGTTCGGCACGACGGTGGCCTTCATGGTCTCCTCGGCGTAGTGGCCGTCTGGAACCTCGACATTGTCGGTCAGGGCCGATCCGCTGAGATGACCGCCGATGCTGGCGATGTCGATGATATGATGGGGAACCGAGAGGCGCGAGGCACATCTGGCGGCGAAGTCGAGTTCCTTGCGATGCCGTTGGCCGTAGTCGAAGGAGACCAGGCCGATAAGCTGTTGTTCCGCTGCTACCTTGTGGGCAAGCGTAACGGAGTCCAGTCCGCCGGAGCAGACGACGATGGTTTTCATATTTTGGATCCCTTGTTTTGACCGGGTGGGCTGCGACCGGATTGCGCGGTGCTTCTAGGACAAATCACGCGTCATGGAAACAGTTTTGAAGCGTCAGCGTCATTAAGGGATGAGATGACGTTGATTTCACGGCGGTTTTCGTAGCTTCGAGGTTTGATGCCAACGCGAGGTCGTCTAACCGATCGGAAAGTTGATCTGCGGCGGCAGCAGGAGTTGCAGATCTTCGGCATCCGGATTGTTGATGCGTTGCAGCAGCATGCGTCCCAGATCCTCGCCGGCCGCCGTCAGGTCCTCGTGGATCGTGTCGACCTTCGGCTGCAGCTGGGTGAGAAGACGGGACGTTTCCTTGGCGACGATGTCGTAATCGACGGCCAGTATGCGGCCGGCATCGCTCATGCCGCTGATGACGGCGAGCGCCGAAACTTCGCCGGGGCAGATGAAACCATCAGGAGCATCCGGGGCATCAGTGCGGTTGCGGATGAAGTCGCGCATCACATCTGCCGGTGTATCGAGGTCGACCGCCTCGGGGACTTCGTAGGCGATGCCCGCCTCCCGCACCGCCGTCATGAAACCGTGCAGGATATGCTGGCAGAAGGTCAGCCGCTTTGGCGGCAGGATCACCATCACCTTTTTGCGGCCCTTGGCGATCAGCCGGCGCGCTGCCTCATAGGCAAAGGTGAAATTGTCGTAGTCGACATAGGGGTGCGGCGTCGAAAATTCGGTGCGGCCATGACAGATGAAGGGAAAGCCGGTTTCGAGCAGCAGGCGGACGCGGGCATCGAGCGGTTCGGTGCGCGTGAAGATCAGCCCGTCGGCGAGGTGGTTGCGGATGATGTATTTGGCGGCCTCGATATCGGTCGTCGACAGGAAGTTCGGGGCGACGACCAGATGGTATGAGGTCTCTTTCAGCGCTTTGGCGATGCCGTACATGATCGAGGTGCTGAAACCGACCACTTCCTCGTGCGAATCGAGCAGGATGGCGATGACGTTGGTGCGGCCTGTCTTCAGGCGCTGCGCGGCCCGGTCAGGGAGATAGCCGATTTCGCGGGCGATGCGATGCACCCGTTGGCGGGTCTCGAGTGAAATCTGCGGCGCATCGGAAAGCGCCCGTGACACCGTCGTCACCGCAAGGCCGGCGATCGTGGCGATCGTTCGCAAGGTCGGCTTGCCGCGCTTATGCGTGATATCGAGATTTTCGCCGCGCTGCGGCCGGGACGGTTCGGTCACCCTTGGCTTTCCATGCTGGAATTGCCGACACCATAACACGATGAATCCGGCGCGCAATAAAGGAATGAAAACGTTTTAAATTTTAACGTTTTGTTAGTGACGAATTAAATATGACTTATATTCAGTATCTTAGGGAAATAGCCATGTTTTTCTCGGGAGTCGAGAAAGGGCTTGACGACCAAAGATTTATAACGTTTTAAATTAGCAACCGCGCGGAGGAGCGCGGCCGTGTGCTGACCGCTGCAATGGCGGGGAGCATCGGGCGGCAGGGAGGTCCCGCCGCCGATTTGCAAACGGGAGGAAATTCATGAACAAGTTTTTGAGCTCGGCAGCTATTGCTGTCGTGATGATGGCTGGCCTCAGTGCTGCCCACGCCGCCGACGTGAAGGAAGTGCAGATGCTGCACTGG